>JBQCCH010000628.1:0-6431 GCA_051962375.1 Tepidisphaeraceae bacterium | reverse complement strand
CACCGGCGTCAAGCCGCGTTCGATCATCTGCGCCTGCTCCGCATCGTCCCATCCCCCCTCAGGACCGATCAAGAGCGTCGCCCGAGCGGTCCGATCCAGCGCTTGCGTCAGCGGCTGTGCACCCGAGCGTGTGGTGAGGACGTACGCAGGCGCAAGATCGGACTGACTGATCAACGTGGAGAGGGGCGTCAGTCGTTCAATCCGCAAGACACCGGTGCGGCGCGATTGCTTGGCCGCCTCTATGGCGATTCGATCCCATCGTTTGGTCTTTTCACCTTCGGGGTGGACAACGGAACGGGCCGTCCGCAGTGGCACCCATCGGTCAACGCCCACTTCGCTCAATTTCTCGGCAAGCCAGTCAGCGCGATCGCCTTTCGGGACGGCGCTGGCGATCGTCAGCGCCGGCGCGGTTTCTGCCGCCCGGATGCTGAGGATTTCCAGCAGGATGACCGGATCAACCTCAATGACGCGGCCAACGCCCGTCGCTCCCGCGTCGTCGAATGCCTGAACCTCGTCGTCGATGCGCAATCGCAGGACATTTCGGGCATGATGGGACTGTGACGCATCGAGCGTCACGCAACCGACGGATAACTGGGGGACATGAACGCGTCTCACACAAGAAATCTTCGCCGGGGGGCATGAGTTATGGAAGGCGCAAGATTTGCCGATAAGATCGACAGGGGCCAGAACCCAATTTATCAGACCTGAAAGGTGATGTGGCACTGCCGACGGTAAAAGATCTTCCCGACCCGCTCGATTCGACGCCGACCAGCGCGTCGGCGAATCCGGACGATTTGCTTGCGCAGATGGCCGACGAGGCGATCAATAAGCTGATGGCCGAGGCGGAGAAGGATGACCTGCCGGTGCGAACGCCGCCGCGGGCGCCGGTGCAGGCGGTTACCGAGCCCGTCGCGGAAGTGTCAGCGCCGCCGGAGCCGCCACCTGCGGCACCCTCGATCGAATCGACGCTGGACGCCGCCGTCGCGCAGGCGAAACAGGCAAGTGAGCCTATCGATCTGCCCCATGACGAGTCGCCCCATAACGAGTCCGCGCTGACCTCGCCGCCATCTCCCCAGCCGGCTGAAGTGTCCGAGGATTCCATTGCCTTGCTGGGCACGACGGACGATGTGGTGCTTCCGATCGAGGAGCATGCCGTTCCGTCGTCGGCCGCCGATGTAAAAGCTCTGCTGGCGGAGCCCGTGCATCACGATCATGCGGGAGCTTCCGTGGTGCTGCTGCCGTTGCGGATCGTGAACGCTCCCTTTGCTGTGCTCGGCGATCGCGTCCGAAACGCGGTCGGACAGATCGCGATCGTCACGCTGATCAACGCGCTGGCGGTGCTGGCCTACGTGTTGATCTTCCGACGCCATCATTAGCCGCGGACGCAATTACGACGTCGGCACGCTTTGTTGGTAATTCTGCGCGATCGGAACACGCCGCCCCACGCCGAACGCCCGGCTGGTGACTTTCAGGCCGGGCGCCATCTGCCGCCGCTTGTACTCGCTGCGGTCCACGAGCTTCGTCACGCGGAGCACCGTGTTTGGGTCGAATCCTTCCGAGATGATCTGGCTGAGGCTCTTATCCTCTTCAATCAAGCGGAAGAGAATGGCATCAAGGATTTCGTAGGGCGGCAGTGAATCCTGATCGAGCTGTCCGGGGCGCAGTTCGGCACTGGGCGGCTTCGTGATTGAATTCCACGGGATCACTTCCCGCCCCTCATGTTCGTTGATCCATCGACTGAGCGCCCAGACGGTGGTTTTGGGCACATCGGAGATCACCGCCAGTCCGCCGCACATATCGCCGTACAGCGTGCAATAGCCCACGGCGACTTCGCTCTTGTTGCCTGTCGTCAGCAGCAGTGAACCGAATTTGTTGCTGATCGACATCAGGACGTTGCCGCGCAACCGCGCCTGCATGTTTTCCTCCGTCAGGTCAGCCGTTCGGCCGACGAAGATCGGGGCGAGCGTTTTTTCCAGGCATTCGTGAGCGGGACCGATCGGCACTAGGTGAAAGGCAATGCCCAGATTATCCGCCAGGGCCTTGGCGTCGGCGACGGAATGCTCCGACGAATAGCGTGACGGCATCGCCACGCCGGTTACCTTCTCTTTGCCGACCGCAGCCACCGCCAGCGCGCACACCAGCGCACTGTCGATGCCGCCCGAAAGCCCCAGCACAACGCTCTGGAAGCCGCATTTTCGGATGTAGTCGCGCAGGCCCAGCACCAGCGCTTTATAGATGGCTTCAAGATCGGTTGCGATCGTTTCGCACCGCGCGTGCGAGCGGGGCGACTGCGAAGGATTCAGGTCCACAACCAGCAGGTCTTCCTCGAAATCCTTGGCTTGGGCGATGACGTTGCCCGCGGCATCGATGACCATGGAGCAGCCGTCGAACACCAACTCATCGTTCCCGCCGACCTGATTGACGTAAACGATCGGCAAGCCGCTGCGTTTTGCTTGTTCTCCGAACAGGTTGATCCGAAATTCATGCTTGCCCGCCACGAAGGGCGATGCGCTGCAGTTGATCAGCAAATCGGCGCCGGCTGCATCGAGATCAGCGATGGGGTTGTCGTGATACAGGCGCCGGGCGATGAGCCGCTCGTCATTCCAAAGGTCTTCGCAGATCGAAAGGCCCACGCGACGGTGGGCCATCTCAATGATCTGACTGCGCAGCGCCCGCGGGCCCGGTTCAAAGTAGCGAGATTCATCGAACACGTCATACGTCGGCAGCAGCGTTTTGAAGTGTCGGGAAAAAACACGGCCATCGCGCAGCACGGCGGCGGCGTTGTAAAGCGGGCGGCCGACGGGTTCAGGGTTTGTCTCGGCGTAGCCGACGATCGCTTCGATCCCGACCGCGTGCTTGGCGATCCGATCTACGGTCTGGCGGCTGTCTTCAATGAATTGCGGCTTCAGGAGCAGGTCTTTCGGCGGATATCCCGTGACCGACAACTCCGGAAATACCACGACTTTTGCCCCGGCATCGCGCGCCTTGGCGATGGCGTCAACGGCAGTCCGCTCATTGAGTGCAAGATCCCCAACCGTCGGATTGATCTGTGCTAAGGCAATACGCATGGGAGCATTGTAGATGGACTAGACCTCAAAACCACGGGTCGGTTTCGGCATCTTTTGGGCAAACGGGACAGCCTCGGCGCTGCCGGTGGATTGCCGACGCTCGGCATCGGCTTGGCGGACATGCGCCAGGCGCGCCTGGGCGGCGGGCGTTAATTGCCGCGGCTGGCGAACGGCGGCGCCGGGCGTGGAGGCGTTGCGATTTTTCGGCTCGGGCCGTTGGAGTACCCAATTGAATTATTCGTAGTGCGTCCGGTAGATCAACCCCAGCCACGCAGCGCCCAAGTGCATAAGGTAGATGGCAATCCCGAAGAACGCATAGACGGTGCCCACGTGAGCCGCGAGCGGCCCCCATCGCATATGACCGCCCGCGGTTTGCAGGACCGCGATGGAGGCGAAATCCATCTGTGAAAAGGCGCCCGCGTACGCGACGCAGGCTGCCCAAAACGCAGCGGTTGCCAGTGCATACTGGGCGGGTGCTGCGATCACCACGGAGGCAATCCGCTGCGGCATCAGGTTCTGGAGTGCGCCGCTGCAGATCGCGGTGAAAAGGATTGCGGGAAACACCAGCCCCGCCAGACCCAAAAATGCGTTGAGCACCCATGGATGGTTCTCGAAAATTGGGCGCATTCCGAATGCCAACGCCAGCCAAAGCGGAATCAACGCGTAAATTGCGGAGATCGCGAATGCGTAGAACGGATGGAGGATGTCTTCACTGAGCGAAACACTTCGCAGGTACACGGGGACATCGTCCATGTCATGCGGGCCGATTTCCTCGACAGTGTTGCAGTAATGCGCGATTGTGGCGATCACAATGGCAAGTGCCGGGAGAAGCAGGAGGATGTTGAATCCCGGAATCAGCAGCATGATGTCGACGGCCACATGCGCGAGGAACACGAAGAGCATCGCCATCAAACTCAGGCCGGTGAGCAGGTGCCAGGGCATCGCCCACCAGCGGAGCGTCTGCCTTTTTCCAGCATTAGGTGCGGCTGCGTTCGAGTAGCCCAGGACCGGGCTTGCCATCGGGATGTCTTCCGGATGATCCATCGCGGGGTCGGCGCGGAGCTCGATCGGCACGACCAGTTCGCCCGTCTCCGGATCGTACCGCGGCGAGTGTCGGGAGGGGACGCCTTCGGACGGATCGGCACCGACGCCGAGCAGGTCATCCGGCGTGTTGCGCAGGTCATCCCGATGGCTGAATATCTGCATTTTGCGCGCCAGTTCCGGCCGGACCGGATCGGCGTCGGTGAGCTTGAGCGTGCCGTCTTCGTTGATGGCCTGCAGATCGCTGAGCATCGGCACGTCGACCAGCCGCCGACAGCGCGGGCATTGGAATGAGTCGCCCGCTTGGCTTTCGGGCACCTCGAATTTTTCACCACATGGACATCCGAATCGAATCATGCGAAGCCCCGCTCTTTCGGTGGATTATACGCATCGATCAATCAAATCGAATCCGCGTTTCAGATCGCTGCCGTTCGACGCTATACTGCCCGCCACTTGGGAAAGGACTTAGGCATGCGGCAGTGGATGGCATGGGCCTTGGCGGTGAGCGTGGCGACTTCGACGGCGGTTGCACAGAACCAGCCGTCGCCGGAGCAGATTCAGACCCTGTATCAGGACGCCCTGAACCAGCTGAAGGCCGCCCAGGATCGAAAAAATGAGCTCGCCACCGAAAACGCCAAGCTGAAAAAGCGGGAGGCCGAGCTTGAACAGCAGTTGGCCATTGCCAATCAGCGGATTGGCATGGTGCGTCAACAGCTGGGGCAAGCCGCCGACCTCAACAACGCCTGGGCCGACTTCGTGTCGCTGTATCAGCCGCTGCGGACGATGTGGGAACGATACCTGGCTGGCGGCCAGGTCCGGCCTCGCATGGCCGATTGGCTGGATTCCGGCACTTGGCCGTTCGCGGTCGAAGGGTAGCCGCCAACCTTCGAAAAAACCCAGCACTTTCGCCAACGAAATCGACCCACGTCGCACAAGCGTCGTGGGTCGATCTCATTTTTTACAGTCAAACCTCGGCTCAGGCTTGGCCGACTTCCAGGCGGACGTATTTCACCAGCTGAGCGCCCTTGGCCTTGAGCATATCGCTGACCCGGCCCTTGTAGACTTCGGCGTTGATGAATTCCTGGTCCAGCAGCACACGCTCGGCATAGAAGCTGTTCAGCTTGCCCTGAGCGATTTTTTCCGCGATTTCCTGCGGCTTGCCGGTGGCTTTGGCCTGCTCGACGGCGATTTCCTTTTCCTTCGCGACGAGGTCGGCGGGCACTTCTTCGCGGGTCATCGCCACCGGACGGGCCGCCGCGATGTGCATGCCCAGGGATTTGACGATTTCTTCGCTCACCGGACCGGCGAACTGCAGCAGGACGCCGATCTTGCCCTTGCCGGCCGTGCTGTAGAGGTACGAACCGACGTTGCCCTGCAGCACCGACGTGCGGCCGAGCTGCACGTTTTCGCCGGTGACTTTGCTGGCGTTCGTGAGCGCCTCGGTGATGGCCGCATCAGCAGACAGGTCGGCCGACGGATTGCCGGCCAGCGTCTTGGCGGCCAGCTTCGCGACGCCATCGACCAGTTCGCTTTTTGCTGTGAAGTCGGTGTTGCAGACGACCTCGGCGACCGCCGCAACGTTGCCGGTCGTGACCGTCTCGACGCGCCCTTCCGTCGCCGCCCGCTCGGTCAGCGACGCCTTGACGCCTTTCTTGCGAACCGCATCAATGGCGGCATTCAGGTCGCCGGCGGTTTCGGTCAGAACTTTTTTGCATTCCATCATTCCAAGGCCCGTCTTGGCCCGGAGTTCATTCACAAGAGAGGCGGTAATCGCTGCCATGGTCGGATTCTCCAAAATTCAAACAGGAATCGCGGAACACACGAAATCCGCGATGCGAAGACAACTCGCCGCTGACACAGCCGCTGCAAAAGGAACGAGTCCCACTGCGAGCGATCCAGTCAGCCGTTGCCTCGGCGTCGCGATTTCGTGCGTTCCGCGTTCGGAAATCAAAATTAAGCGGAAGCAACGGCTTCGGCCGGCTCGGACTGCTCGGCGGCCGGCGCTTCGGGTTGTTCGCCGGCGGCTTCGGGCTTGTCGGCCTTGAACGCGGCGCGGCTGCTGCGACGACGCTGCTCGCCGCCTTCCGGCCGGGCGTCCTGCGTCGTGCGGCCTTGCTTGCCTTCGATCGCGGCCTCGGCCAGCTGGCTCACCACCAGAGCGATCGCGCGCATCGCGTCGTCGTTGCCCGGGATCGGCAGATCGATCTGCGACGGATCGCCGTCCGTGTCGATCAGGGCGATCGTCTTCACGCCCAGCTTCTTGGCTTCGTTCACCGCGATGTGTTCGCGCTTGGTGTCGATGATGAAGATGATCCCCGGGAT
>JBQCCH010000627.1:0-3249 GCA_051962375.1 Tepidisphaeraceae bacterium | reverse complement strand
CGAAAAGACCTACGAAGCGATCCTCGCCGCCGCCACGCTCCTGAATTACCAGCCCAGCTGGAGCGCTCGAGCGTTAGCTCGCGGAACGACGGGCAATATCGGCGTTCTCTTCACCGGCTGGAATCCGCTCCTTGATCCGGTATTCGGCGAACTCGCCACCACGCTGAGCGCCACCCTTCGTCGTCATCATTACCGGATGCTTCTGATCCCCATCGGCAATGACCCGGCCGACGAGGCCGATTGGCGCACCGCCTTGGAGCAGCGGCAAGTCGATGCCTGCGCGGTTTCGCACGGATTGCCCGAGCCCGTCGCCGATTGCCTGACCCGGCAACGGATCCCGGCCGTCCTGATGAATCTGGATCTGGATCAACCTCATCCCCGGATCGTTGCCGACGACGCCGACGGAATCCGCCAGGCCACCCAGCATCTGATTGATCTGGGTCATCGAAACATCGCCTACCTTTATCGTCCGCGGCCCATGGGGCGGCCTAGCGTTGCGATTCGGCGCGAGGGTTTTCTGCAGGCCATGACCGCCGCACGACTTGCCGAACGTGCGTCGCTTCATTTGGGTGAGGCAAGTGATTTTGTCGATCGCTGGGCCGCCGACCGATCCATCGCCACCGCCGTCGTTTGCTACAGCCACGCCGAAGCCGTCGATCTGTACCACGCCCTTTGGAAGCGGGGCTTCGTCGTCCCGAACGATCTGAGCGTGATCGCGTTTAATGACGTTTATCCGACCGCCCTCATGACGCCGCCGCTCACGGTGATGGCGATGCCGTTCGCAGAAATCGGCCGGCTGGCCGCTGAGCGGGTGCTTGCGATGCTGCAGCAACCGGCCGAGGCGTCATCCGCTGCGTCGGAACCCTCTCGCGTAACGCTTCCGTTGCGGCTGGTGCAGCGTCAATCCACGGCACCGCCCGGCGCGGGCACCTAACGCCATGGTCGATCCGATCAGGCTTTCAACATTTTCTCTTGCAGAGGCTTCATAAATGTCCATTCGCTCTATCCGTACCGCAGTGCTTTCGTGCTCGATGCTGGTCGGCTTTGCCAGTGCTGCGGGTGCGCAGACCCAGCCGCCGCTGCCGAGCATGCGCGAGGCATTCCACAATGATTTTCTCATCGGCGTCTGCCTGACGGGCGACCCGGAGAAGGCTTACAAGCCCAACGAACTGGCATTGATCGAATCGCAGTTCAGCGAGGTGACACCGGAAAACTGCATGAAGCCCGGCAAAATCCATCCGGCCGAAGACCGCTGGAACTTCGGCCCGGCGGATGCTTTGGTGGCCTACGCCCAGTCGCACAACATGGTGGTCTACGGCCACACGCTCTGCTGGCACATCGACGCACCCAAATGGTTCTTCCGCGGCGACGACGGCCAACCCGCCAGCCGCGATGTCATTCTCGGCAGGCTCAAAAGCCATATCACAACACTGGTCCAGCACTTCAAAGGCAAAGTGCGCGGCTGGGATGTGGTGAACGAAGCCATCAGCGACAAGCCCAACGAGTTCCTCCGTCCGACCAACCCCTGGGTGAAATATGTGGGCGATGACTATGTCGTCAAAGCCTACCAATTCGCTCACGAAGCGGACCCCGACATGGAACTGCAGTACAACGACTACGACATTGAATTCCCGCAAAAGCGCGCCAAGGCCGTGAAGCTGATTCAACAGCTGCAGGCGGTCGTTCCGCTGAAATCCGTGGGCATCCAGGGACACTGGCAAACGAGCAAAGTGCCGTTTCAGGATATCGAAGACACCATCACAACCTTCGAAAAAATGGGATTGAAAGTTGCCATCACGGAACTGGATCTGGACGCGCTGCCGCGCAAAGTGAGCGGCGCCGACCTCACCCGCGACGAAAAGGGTTCGGCCGATCCCATGCAGGTCACGCCTGAGATTCTGCAGACGCAGGCGGAGCGATACGAACAGTTGTTTCGACTCTTTTTGAAGCACAAGCAGTCGATCATTCGCGTCGGCTTCTGGGGAATCGACGACGCCCACAGCTGGCTCGACAATTGGCCGATGAAGCGTGTGAACGCGGCGCTGCCGTTTGACAGGCAGGCGCAGCCAAAACCCGCGTTCTACGGGATTCTCAAAGCAGCTCAGCCCAAATAACAGCCAATCCATCGATCGTGCTCGTCCGCCGGCGTTCTGCGGACGAGCACGTCGGCACGCCGTGCGTTGCAAAGGAGGTGCATCTCGTAGCCGTCGTCAGTGGCCAAGTCCTGGCATTTTCTCACTTCAATCGCTGTCCCCCAGCGAATCGCGGAGGCAAAGTATGCGGCAGTCGAATTACCGTTCACAGCATCCTTGCGCGCTCGAATCACTCGAGGCGCGCCAGCTCTATGCGAATGTCACCATCGCGGTGAACCAATCGCAGACGTTTCAAACCACCACCTATGGCAGCGGCGGGGATTACGCGCGCGGCAACAGCGCCGGCAGCGCTTCGGGTCTGAGTTCGACGACCGGCAACGACGCCGTCGGCGATTACAACCTGTCGCACATGAAAGTGCGCATCGCGCGGGTCGGCATCCCGCTGCGCGAGTGGTCGCCGACGTCCATTTCATCGACGGTCTACAACAATGCCTCTAGTGCGGCGAACTACAGCTATTTCGCCACCACCGACCCGACGGTGGTCAAGGCGCTGGCCATCATGAAGACGCTTTCGAACGACGGGTATGCGACGAAGCTTTACGCCTCCGTATGGGATGCGCCGAACTGGATGGTCAGCAATACGACAGCCACTCACGGGCGGACGCTTTACGCCAACAAATACAACGCCTACGCGTATGCGCTCGCGTCATTCATCAAGTATGCCCAATCGCAGGGATGCGGCACGATCCTGGCCGTCGCGCCGAACGAGTGCAACAACCGAGGCAATGACCTGCTGTTCACCGGCACGCAGCAGGGAGATCTGATCGCCGACGAAGTTCCGCGGTTCAGCGCGAACGGGCTGACGACGAAATTCGCCATCGGCGAAACCGACAGCGTCAATCCATCAGCCAGCTACCTGCCGGATATCTACGCCGAATTGGCCGTGAAAGGCGTCAGCAATTCGTCGCTGGGGCCGGTGACGTTTCATGCCTGGGGGAGCCTGAATGACGAGGACCACGACGACTATTCCGTCTGGAATGAGTTCGCCACCCTGGCGGCTCAGCACGGTCAGCAGGTGTACGTGACCGAATTAGGCTTCGATGCCAACTACCAGGACAACAGCCAAATCGGCTGGGCCAACGCGCTGCAGTATGCG
>JBQCCH010000626.1:0-4262 GCA_051962375.1 Tepidisphaeraceae bacterium | reverse complement strand
ACGCGCCGTTCGGCGGTCAGACGATCTGGGATCAGACGGCCTGGGAGCAGACGGCCCGGGATCAGACGGTCTGGCGGTTGCTGACGACGACATCGGGATTCACCGACGCGCTCAGCGACGGCCGATCCGCAAACGCGGCGTCCACGCTCGCACGGGCGGTGTCCATCGTGGGGTAGCGCACTTCGCGATACCCTTTCACGTCTTCGGCGACACGCAGGATCTGGACCGATTTTTCATACGCCGGCAGCGTGGTCAGATCGACCCGGTTGAGCAGGCCGATGTACCACTCGCGGAATTCGACTTCGCGCTTGTGCCAGCCCGGCAGATGACGCAGGGCCTTGAGCCGCCGGACGATATTGAGCATCCAGTCGGTCGTGGTGATCTTCAACCGCAAGCGGTACGGGCCGATGGGAAATTCCGGGCTCGTGTGGTGCTTGTAGATGATGCGATCGCCGTTGGCTTCATCGACGCCGAACTTCTGCATGTCGCGGACTTTCTTTTCGTACCGCGTCAGTAGATAGGCGACATACGGCTCATCCTTGATGAGCATGACCTTGGCGAGATTGAAGATGACCGCCTGCGTGGCGGCATATTTCTGGTCGGCCGAGTCACGGCGATAGACGCCGCGCACCAGGTCGGCATAGCGCTTGGCGTAGGCGGCGTTTTCGTACTGCAGCAGGTCGTAGAACCGCAGCGCCAGGTCGTATTTCGCCTGCTCCGGCAATTGCGGCATCTGCCCCATGGCGATGTGGGTCAATTGCTCCAGCTTCTGCGCCAGGAATTCGCCGCGGGCGACGGTCTTGCGCAGGATCTTGGTCTTCTGCACCAGTAGCTGCTGCCACGTCCGCGGTTCAGGACGGGCCGGCAGCGTGCGCGGTTCGGTCGCGAGCTTGCGCCCGATGTTGAACGCCTTCATGTTCTGCCGATGCCCGCGCTTGACGGTGTCTTTGATCGACCAGGCAATCGCGTGCAGGCTCACCGGGATCAGCCCCAATTGATACGCCACGCCCAGCATCATGATGTTCACAAACTGCTTGCTGCCCAGGCGCGATTCGCACAACTCGGACAGATTCCGGGCGAATGAATGGTCCGGCTCGCACACGCCAAAAATCCGATCGCGGAGCTGATCCGGATTGAAATCATCTCGGCCCACGAGGATCGGCGTCGTGACCTGCTTGTGCGTGTTCAGCACCGCGCTGGTGCGCCCTTTGGAGGCCACCCGGAAGCTCTCCCGCGGATCCACCGCCCGGGCCGCTTCAAGGATATCGATGCCGATCAACAGATCCGCCTTGCCGAAGGGGATCAGGCCCGCCCCGGTGGTCGTTGCGTCGACGGCGTCGCCGCTTTCGGAGGGTTTCGCATAGGTGATCTGCGAATACACGCCGCCATTGCGGATCGCCAGCCCTTTCTTGTCACAAAAGCTGACGTCGTACCCGTCTTTATGGCCCGCGCGAACCAGGATCGAGCTGACCACGCCAATGCCCATGCCCCCCACGCCGCTCATGTGGACTCGCCAGCTCGCGCCGGGCTCATCCATGTCATGCACACGCTCGGGTTCGGGCAGTTTCGCCAGGTCCATTTTCGGCAGCGTGTATCGCCGGCGTTTTTTGCGGACGATCGTCACCTGCTCAAAGCTGGGGCACGGCTTGACGTGTGTGCCGTAGTCGTTGCTGGTCTTCACGCGTTCGCACGCGCCGGCGTTGACGCACCAAGTCAGGTCGGTGTCGACTTTCTTGCCGTAGTCCGTGTCGATGATCGTCAAGCCCGGGCAGGCGGTCTGCTGGGTGCACTGCAGACAATGCTCGCACACTTCGTGCGTCACGTTCATGTGCGTTTTCTCGGGCAGGAATCCGTGCTTTTTGATTTCAGCACGTTCTTCGCGCCCCTTGCGGCGGTGATACGTGATGCCGCATTCCTTGTCGGCGATGATCACTTTCACGCCGTCTTTCAGGATCGTCTTTTCCAGGACCTTGTAATATTTTTCCCGGTGTTCGGGCGACATCTTCACGACCGTGAACGGATCGGTGCTCTGCATGCTCTGGACGATCTTGTGGATGTCCTGCAGCGGCGTCTGATTGCCCAGCACGTCGATCTCCGTACCGGGGTGTTCCTGGTGCCCGGTCATCGCGGTCGTGCCGTTTTCCAGGATGATGAACGTGATGTCCTGCTTGCTCTTGACCGCATGGCTGATCGCCACGGCGCCGGAATGGAAAAACGTGCCATCCCCCATGAACACGATCTGCTTGTTCTTGATGAACGGATCAATGCCCGACCCCGTTCCGCCGCCCAGGCCCATGCCGCTGTAGTTGTGCATGAGCTGTTCGGTGGGGGTGAACATCAGCATCGTGTAGCAGCCCGTGTCCCCGTGCGCTACCAGATCCACCGGACCGCGCTTGTACCAGCGCTGCATGTATTTCGGATCCGCCAGATTTTTTCGCAATTCCAGCAGCGCCGCCGACGAATCGCGATGCGGGCACCCCGGGCAGAAGGTCGCCAATCGCTTGTTCAGCGGATCGTCCGACACCTGCACCGCCGCCGCCGCTGCACCGATCACTTCCAGCTTTCGCTTGCCTGTTTCGCGGATCAGGTCCATCGCCTGGCTGATGTTGCCGTTGCGATCGTGGGCGGCGATTGCTTCGCAGCTTTGCAGCAGGGGAAGGATCAGTTGCGCCAGCACCGAAGGATTCAGCCCCCGCGTCTCCGGAATGCCCGGCCGGCTCGCCTGCGGGTTGCTGAAATCGGGGAATCGCTTCCCATACAACCGTCCCGCCAACTCCGCAGCCTCTTGCGGGGGCAGTTCTTTGAACAGACCGTCCCGGATGTTTTTCTCCAGGAAGCTGCGCCGCTCTTCGATGACGATCATCGTCTCGCACAGCCCGCCGAACTCGCGCACCATCTCGATATCGCACGGGTACGACATCCCCATGTTCAAGATCGGGAACCGCCCGCTCAATCCCACGTCCGCCAGCACCTGTTCCAGGTAGACCCGCGACATGCCCGTCGTGATGAACCCGATCGGCGCCCGCTGGCCGTCACGGGTCGGGATGATCTCGTTGATCTTCAATTCCCGAGCAACCGCCACCGCACTCGCATGGCGGCTGGGGATTTCCAATTCGCGGTGCACCGTGCGCGGCGGAAGCAGCACTTTTTCCAGGTCGATGTTCGCCGTCGCCATCTCCACCCGGGCGCTCATGTTCACGTCCGGGAAGTGGTTCGGCTTCACCGCCACGCTCCCGCCGCCGTCCGCCAGCGTCGTGGTCACGATGTAGCCCACGTACACGCTCGCCCGGCGACTCACCTCAAAGCTCTTGGCGACCCAGTCCTTCAATTCCTGCGCCGTGCCCGGCTCGATGACCGGCATCCGCAGGTGCTCGCATAAAAATCGCGAATCCGCCGGCACTTGCGTGCTGTCGCACCAGGGGTCGTCACCGGTGATGACCAGCGCGCCCCCATCCGGATGCGGGCCCGCCAGGTTTCCCAGCGCCAGCGCGTCCGCCGCCACGTGCAGGCCGACGCTCTTGAACGTGCAGACCGCCCGGATCGGCAGCATCTGGCTCCCGTTCAGGGCCGCCAGACCCAACGCCTCGTTATTCGCCTGCATGGCACGCACGCCATTTTTTTTCAGCAGGTTTCCGATGTAGCCAAGGGTGTCGAAGAATGTCGCAACCGGTGAGCCGGGATACCCGGTATACAGTGCGACGCCGCCCGGGGTTTCAAGGCAGCCCTTTACGAGAAGCTCGTTGCCACCGAAGACGTCACGGCCTTCGGAGGCCAAAAAACGCGGATCCACTTTCATGTGCCAAACCTCGGTGCGGGAAGGACTCGAAGAACAACTTCGAAGGGCGCGACTTACGATCACTCGCAGGAGACGCCCGTTTCCGCCGCACGGTAAGATGGAAAGCCTCCCCCGGGATTAGGGCACACGCCCCGCGGCCGGGTTCAGCCAAGTTCCTGGCGCCAGCCCGCAAAACGAGCCGACCCCGAAGAACGCGATAGCATAGCAGGATGTTCGGCCTTTCCTAGCCGGAAAATCGACCCGAAGTCCTTCCCGTGACGATTTTTCCGCGCCCGCCCCACGGCCCCCCCCGCGCCCCAAAACCGCCCGAAAACGCCAAAACCACCCCCGGGCCGTTCCTGCCATTTTCTTTTTCACTTTCCCCGCCGTGGCCGCGGGACCCCCCCGCCCCGCCCCCCTGTGCCCGAGCGCCCCCCCCCCGCGCCCCCGCCACCGCCCGAGCCCCGCCCACCCCCCAACAGAACAC
>JBQCCH010000625.1:0-2555 GCA_051962375.1 Tepidisphaeraceae bacterium | reverse complement strand
CGGCGTCTCGCCAGATCACCAGGTGCTTCAGCACGTTCAACCGCTGGGGATCCAGCGATCCGGCGCCGCGGACTTTTTCCACCGCCGACTCGGGCGTGAACGTGTAATGGATCGGATCGCACAACGCGTCGCACTCAGCCCGCACCCAGTTCGTGTGCCCGGTGACCGCCAGACGCTGTTTCAACTCCCGCGCCACGGCCGGCAGGTATCGCACATCGTCGGCGGCGTAGCGAAGCTGCTTCGACGACAGCGGCCGCTGATCCCAGTACGTGAAAGTCAGCCCTTTTTGCAGCACGATGCCCGTCGTTTCGAGCACCAGCTTCGCCAGCGACACCGGATACGCCAAGGCCACGAATCCCGCGGCAATCTGCGTGTCGAACACGTTCGCCGCCGGCTTGCCGATCAATCGGGCGACCGGCTCCACGTCCTGAGCGCCGGCATGCACCAGCTTTTCCACCGACGCGTCCGCCAGCAGCTCCCAGAACGGCTTCAAGTCCAGATCGGCCAACGGATCGATCAAGGCAATCCGATCGACCGTCGCCACTTGGATCAGGCACAAGCGCGGGTGATAGCTCGATTCCCCGATGAATTCGCTGTCGTAGGCGAATGAGCCCGATGTCCGCAGGTGCTCCAGAAATTCCTGCAGCGCCGCGTCCGTCGTGATCAGGTCGGCGTTGCCGCGTGGGGCGGGCACGTGGTCGGGAATGTTCAGGGCCGCCAGCGGTCGCGTGTCGGCGTGGGCTTCGTCGTGCGCACGCTGACGGTGTCGGGCTCGAAAATCGGGTTTATCGCTGGCCATGGTCGTTGCACGCAGCCACGGGTCGGGGCTTTTGCCCTTCGCACCGGCGCCCCTGCACCGATGCCGCCGTCATCGCTTGCTGCCGATTCCTTTAGATTTCCACGAACTCTTGCGCCGGCTCGTCCGCTTCGGTCAGGGTCGGGACGACGACGCCCGCGAACGCCTCGCCCATTTCGCTGCGCAGCTTGGCCGCGTCGTACTGCAGGCCCAGCAGGCTGGCGAAGACATCCCCTTCGCGGGCCGCGCCTTGGCGCGGCGGGAAGGCCGCCTCAAACGCCTGGATGACGCCCTTATAATTTTCCCAGCACCCGCTCTTTTCCACCCACGCCGCCGAGGGCAGCAGCACGTCGCACGACAGCGACAGGGCATTCGGGAGCAGATCCTGCACGACCCGGAACCCTTTTTTCAGCACCGGCGGGATGCTGGTTCCGATCCAGTTGCTGTGATACCCGCCCGTCACCCAGCCGCCCTTCAGGGCCGCGGGCGCTTTGACGCCGGCGAACTCATCCCACGGCATCGTCGGCCCGCCCAAGAGTTCGATCACGCGCTTGATGACCCGGCGGTTCGGCACTTTTTCCGCCTGCACCCGGAACGTCTCCTGCTTCGTCAGGTAATGCTTGTAGACCTCATCTTCCGCAGCCCGAGGCGCGGGGCCCACCACCAGCACCGCCTGGGCGTCGATCGAGCGGATGTACCGCCCCAGCAGGTACGCCTCTTCGCTCGCCAGCATCGGTGACAGCACCGCGAACAGGCTTCCGTCGCCGTTTTCCCCGTGCAGTTTTTTCAATTCCGCGTCCGCGATCGCCACGGCCTCGGAATAGACGGCTTCCACCTGCGTGCCGTACTGCGTTTTCATCGCCCCGAACAGCCGGTTATCGTCGGCCGTCACTTTGTAGCTGTAGCGGGTGTCATCGCTGATCCACCACTGGTTCACGTCCGCGTTATATCGCGGCTTCAGGCGATACACTTTTCCTTCGTTGTGGTGCACCCAGATGTTTTCCCCGCCCGCGTCCGCCGGCGAGATGCTCGGGGCGCTTTTCAGGAACCACACCCGTTGCTTGAACAGGAAATCCTTGTCCAGCAAGGCCCCGACCGGGCACAGGTCCACGACATTGCCCGACAGGTTGTTGTTCAGCGGCTTGCCCGGGAAAATCTCGATTTCTTCCTTCGAGCCGCGCCCGTCCACGAACAATTCCGCCGTCCCTGCGATTTCCCGCGTGAACCGCACGCACCGCGTGCACATGATGCACCGGTCGTTGTACAGCAGCACGTTCAGTCCGATATTTTTCTTGGGCTTTTTGTACTTTTCTTCCTCAAACCGCGATTCGCTTCGGCCGAACTTGTAGCTGTAGTCCTGCAGGTAGCACTCGCCCGCCTGGTCGCACACGGGGCAATCCAGCGGGTGGTTCACCAGCAGGTATTCCATGACCTGCTTCTGGTTGGCGGTCGCCTTGGTGGAGTTGGCCATGTGCACCACCATGCCGTCGCGGACGGGCGTCTGGCAGGTCGGCACGAGCTTGGGGGGGCCGCCTTCGATTTCCGCGAGACAAATCCGGCATGAGGCGACAACCGACAATCCCGGGTGGTAGCAATACTGCGGCACGTCCATGCCCGCTTCATTGCAGGCCTGCAGGATCATCTGCTTGTCTTTGCACTCGATGGTTTTGCCGTCAACGGTGATCTTGGGCATAAGTCGCCTATCCTAGCGGAACCGGCCCGATCGTCCACCGCCCGACCGCCCCGTTCCTAAGTCCCC
>JBQCCH010000624.1:0-10475 GCA_051962375.1 Tepidisphaeraceae bacterium | reverse complement strand
TATGAAGCCTTCGAACTGCAGCGGGCCGCGCTGTTGCCGATCGAGCTGGCGCGGGCGGCCAACACGTATATCGATCAGACCAAGCCCTTCACGCTGGCGAAAGACCCGGCCAAGTCGGCGGAATTGGACAAGGTGCTGAACCTGTGCGCCAACGCCGTCTACAAGGCGCTGGTCGCCTTGCTGCCGATCTGTCCGACGAAGGCGGCCGCCGGGTTGGCGCAGATGAATGTCGACGTTCAAGGGCGTTCGCTGCCAGAGTTGTTCGCGGCCACGCTCCCCGCCGGCCACGCGCTGGGGCAGGCGGCCGTGCTCTTCCCGCGCATCGAAACCAAGCCCGAAGTCAGCACGCAGGGCGCGGTGTAACCCGCGCCGATCGGGGCTGGCGCACCGCCGCGCCGGCCAGTCGATCGGACGCCGGCGAGTGTCCGCTCCCGCCGGAAGGGCTCCCGCGACGTTCGGGAGCCCGTCCGGATCATTCGGGAGTTGCTCCGCGTCGTTCGGGAGCCCGTCCGCGATGTTCGGAAGTCCCTCCGCGGCGTTCGGGAGTTCCTCCGCGAGATGCGGGAGCCCCTCCGCGGGATTCGGGAGTTCCTCCGCGGCATCCGGAAGTCCCTCCGCGATGTTCGGGAGTCCCTCCGCGGTATTCGGATGTCCCTCCGCGGGATTCGGAAGTCCCTCCGCATAATGCGGGAGTGCCCCGGAGCGGTTCTGACCTGCCCCGGCGTCTCGCCGACCTGCCCCGGAACCGTTCTAACCTGCCCCAGAATGGTTCTGACCTGCCCCGGAAGGGCTCCGGAGTGCCCCAGAATCGTTCTGACCTGCCCCGGAACGGTTCCGGAGTGCCCCAGAATCGTTCGGACCTGCCCCGGAAGCGTTCCGGAGTGCCTCAGAATCATTCTGACCTGCCCCGGAAGCGTGCCGCAGTGCCCCGGCGGGCGGAGGCGGTTCGTGGGTTATCGGGGCCAGAGGGTTTGCAGGACGAGGAGCAGGCCGGTGATCAAGAGGCCGAGGTGGACATAGACGGCGAACGTGCCGTGGCGCAGGCGGCGGTTGATCGATCGGCCGATGAGGATGGCGACCATCACCGGGCCGAGCGCGAGCAGGTACAGGTGCGTGACTTGCGGCACCCAGAGCCCCGCGATCCAGTAGCCGATCAGCCCGGCGGTGCTGGCGGGGAGGAAATAGCCTTGAAGCGTCGCCCGGAATTGGGCGGGCGACCACCCGCGCAGTGAGCCGTAGACCGCGAGGGGCGGGCCGTTGATCCCATACGCCCCGCCGAGCACGCCGGCGATGAAGCCGAAGCCCCACGCCCAGCGGTCATCCTTCAGCGTTCCGGGTCGGCGGTGGATCAGGCAGTAGGCGGCGAAGCCCAGGATCACCGCGCCTAGCGTGGCTTTGATGAGCGTTTCGGGCGCATGGGTGAGGGTGAGGATGCCGATGGGGGTGCCCAAAAGCGTCGCCAGAACCAGGCGGCCGGCCGATCGGGCGTGGACGTGCCGCCAATCCTGCAACACCACCACCCCCGCCACCGTGATCGACACCAGCACCGCCAACGGCACCGCCACCTGGATCGGCACAAGCAACGCCAGCAACGGCACGGCCACCAGCGCTTCGCCGAACCCGAGGGAGGAGCGGATGAGCGTGGCGATGAAGAGGATGGTGAGAACAATCCACATGGACGGATTCAAAAGCGCAAGCGACGGGTTCGCCCGCAAATGGAGGTCGCCCGAAACGCCAACGGGGCGGCGACCGGTTGCGTGTGGGGTGTAGCCCGGTTAGGGATGGGAGGCAAGCTTGGCGGCCGACAAAACGCCGGGCGCGCCGGGGGGCTTTGGCGGGCTTGATTTTCGGGTAGACTCAACCATTGGAATTATGCCTTATCTCGAATTCAACAGCGAAAAAGGGCCGCGCCGGGTGGAACTGCGGGAAAAGCCCGTCACCGTCGGCCGGCAGGTGGGGAACAGCGTGTCTTTGAACGACGACCGCATGTCGCGGCACCATTTTGTCGTCGAACGGCGGCACGAAGGGTGTTTCGTGCGCGACTTAGGCTCGCGCAACGGGACGGCCGTCAATGGGCAGCTGTTGACCGGCGAAGTGAAGCTGTCGCACGGGGACATCGTGCAGGCGGGATCGAACCAGTTCCGCTTCTTCACCGGCTTGCCCGCGGCCGCCCCGCGCACGCAGCGGTCGACCTCGGTGGATCTGCAGGCAACGCACGCGGAAATGGCTGCTCCCCCCGCGGCGGCGACGCCCGCGTATGCGTCGGCGCCTTCGCCCACGCCGTCCCCGAAGTGGGAAATGCCTTCGATCGGCGGCGAAGCCGAGGGCGTGGCCCCGGCACGGCAGCTGGCGCAGCTGGCCGACTCCCTGCCGAGCAAGCCGTTCAGCGGCAATGACATTGAGATGATCAATGCCCGCGGCGAAGTGGTGCACAGCGCCCAAACCCAAAACAGCGAAATCCCCGCCGAAGCGGTCACGATCCTGCGACTCACGCTGCTGTGCTGTTTCCGCACGCGCGCCAGCGATATTCACGTGGAACCGAAGGGTGAAATGTACGCGCTGCGCATTCGCGTGGACGGCTCGATGGTGACCGTCACGCACATGAAGAAGGAACTGGGGATTCGCTTCCTGTCGCTGGTGAAGATTTTGTGCGACATCGACATTGCCGTGCGAAACGCGGTGCAGGAAGGGAGCTTTGTCGCGCGCGTGCCGGACCGGAAGGTGGATTACCGGGTGAGCTTCACGCCGTCGATCTTCGGGCAGAAGCTGGTGATTCGCTGCCTGGACTCGGCCAACGCGCCGCGCTACCTGTGGGACCTGCACCTGCCGGACCAGATGTTCCGCACGATCGAAAAGGCGATCAAGCGCGATGCCGGCATGCTGCTGGTGTGCGGCCCGACGGGCAGCGGCAAGACCAGCACGCTCTACAGCATTCTTCGCTCGATCGACGCCAGCGAACGGAACGTGGTGACGATCGAAGACCCGGTGGAAATTCAGATCGAGGGCGTCACGCAAATGCCCGTGAACGAAGCCACCGGCAGCACGTTCCACGCGCTGCTGCGCAGCACCCTGCGGCAAGACCCGGACGTGATCCTGGTCGGCGAAATTCGCGACGCCGAAACCGCCAAGACCGCCATGCAGGCGGCCATGACCGGCCACCTGGTGTTCAGCACGGTGCACGCGCGCGATACGGTGGGGAGCGTGTTTCGCCTGCTGGACCTGGGGATCGAACCGTTCCTGGTCGCCAGCGGCTTGAACCTGCTTTTGGCGCAGCGGCTCGTGCGGGCGCTGTGCCCGTTCTGCAAACAGGCGTGTGCGCCCACCGACGATCAGCTGCGCGACATGGGGACGGGGTACGAGAATCTGAACAAGATTTATCGCGCCGTCGGCTGCCAAAAGTGCCTCGGCACCGGCTACGCGGGACGGCGGGGCGTGTTTGAGTTGCTGGTGGTCGATGAACTGGTGCGCTCCGCGATCGCCAAGAACAACCAGGGCGAAGTGATGCAGGCGCTGTCGACCAACCGCTTCCAGTCCCTCCAAAGCAGCGGCTTCGGCCTGGTGGCCGTAGGGGTGACGACGTTCGCCGCAGTGGACCGCGTCGTCGGGGATTGACCTAGCATCCTGGTCGTTGTGCCGGACGGCCCGAAGCGAGCGGGGTTGAACGGGGTGCATTCGAGCCGGGTGTGCGGTCGAATCGACAATTGCCAAGGCTTGGGTACGCGCGTTTCCGCGCCGGGATGCGGCTTGTTCCTTGGTTTTTAGCCGACTGGTTGGGGCGGGCGGGTTGAATGCTTTTGGAGGCGGGGCGATGGGGCCGGTGCGTCGCGGGGGGCGGGTTGTTGGGGTATTTTGGGGGCCCTAAGTCACTTGGCGGGCTGGGCAAGCTGTGTGCCGCTGGGGCGCGCTTCCGATCGGCCCAGGTAATGGCCGGCCAAGGGGTTGCTGCAAAACCTGCAAACTAAAATGGCAGGAACGAAAACGGGGTGTTTTTGGCGACTTAGGGCGATCCTGGTCGTCGGCACGGGGCAGGGGCGATCGGACGGTGTGGGGAGGGCGAATTCAGCTCAGGGACATCAGGGGCGAGGGCCGTGGAAGGGGCGAAACGCCGCAGCCGAACCCCAAGTTTTCGCTAGGCGGTCGCCGTCGGGGGGATTATGATCGCGGCCTGTCAGGGGAAGCGGGTTTTGAATCCGAAAAATTCTGTAAGCCGACCTCGGCAGAACACTCTTTACTGATGTTGGGTGGGATAGACGGTTCGCGGAACGGGCCGGTGGTTTGCTCCCTCTACGATCACTGAATTTCTGATCATTGGAACTTCGCATGCGTTTTTTGTCTTCGGTGGAATCGTCGACTCGCCGTGAATCGCTTCGGACGGCGTGTGCCGCGACGATGGAAACGATCGAGCCGCGGCAACTGCTGTCGGCGACGCTGGGGACGGGAAACAACGCGTCGACCCTCTACGTGAGCGGCACGGAAGGGGCGGACCTGCTGAGCCTGTCGTACCACGGCAAATACCTGCGCGTGCGGCTGAACGGAACGTTACAGCAATTCGCCGCCCGGGGAATCAATCGCATCGAAGTGCTGGCCCTGGGAGGCAATGACATCGTCGACTGGTCGGGCATCGCGATCAACACGTTCTGCGACGGCGGCTCGGGCAATGACCGCATTTACGGCGGGTCGGGCAATGACTCGATGAGCGGCTCGGCGGGCAAAGACACGCTCTACGGCGGCGACGGCAATGACCGGCTGGTCGGCGGGAAGCACAACGACATCATCTACGGCCAGGGCGGTGATGACGTGCTGTACGGCGATGACGGAAATGACTACGTCGACGGCGGGCTGGGTCGAGATCACCTGTTTGGCGTGGCCGGCGATGACACGCTGCTGGGCCAGCAAAGCAACGATGCCCTGTACGGCGGCGATGGCAATGACTGGCTCTACGGCGGGGCGGGCAACGACATCCTGTCCGGCGACGCCGGCTCCGATCGCATGTACGGCCAAGCGGGCGACGATATCCTGAACGGCCGCGCCGACGGATATCGCGATTTCATGGACGCCGGCGCGGGCAACGACACGGTGTTGAGCGACTCGGGCGATCGCGTGGGGAATGCCGAAACCATCAACGGCGTCACTCTGACCCCGACCCCAACACCGACCCCCACGCCCACACCGACCCCGACGCCTACTCCGACACCCACACCGACGCCGACGCCAACACCCACCCCAACGCCGACTCCGACGCCAACCCCCACACCGACGCCGACTCCGCCGGGCAATGGGGGCGGCGGCACGATCCCGGACGATTCGGCGGCGGGCCTGAGCGTGGGGGATGAATCCATCTGGCCGAGCAATATGCCGACGACCATCCAGCAACTGCGCACGCTGGGCGTGAAGTCGGTCCGACTCTACCTGAACGTGAACGACTACAACGAACGGCCGAACGCGTACGACAATGTCGATTACGGCGCGTTGGCGGAAATCTGGCGTCCCGGCTCGACGGCGCCGCGGCCCGTGGTGGGGGGGCTCGCGATGAGTGCGGCCTTCCAGCTGAAGGCGGCCGGGTTCAATGTCGTGATGACCGTCGCCCGCAACGGCGGCACGCCGCCCGATTCGGCCGACCAGGTGCGGGCGCTCTACACCTACCTGATGAACGCGCCGCAGACGCCGGGCGGATCGTTGAAACTCAAGGACGTCGTCGACTACTGGGAAGTCGGCAATGAAGTGGACCTGGGCTCAACCTGGACCCCGTCGGCCAGCAATAAAACCGCGGGGCTGCAGGCCTACGTCGATCAGTTGCTCCAGCCCGCGGCCGACGTCCTGCATGCCGGCGGTGAAAAAGTGATTTCGTCCAGCGTCAGCTATAGCGCGAACGACTTGTACACCATCATCCAGCAGATCAAGAAAGACAATTTCCTGAGCGAAGTGGATGGACTGGGCTTCCACCCGTACGGCATCTACGACCCGGAGACGTCGAGCATCAATGAAATCGCCCAACGCACCGCACAAGCGAAGAAATTCGCCGACGCGGTCAACCGGCCGCTGGTTGCGACGGAATGGAACGTGCGGGGGTATCCGGCCAACGGCTCGCGGAATGCGGCGTGGGCGTCGGCGATCAACACGATCTATCAGACGGTGATCAAGCCGAGCTTCGCGATGGATTTTTACTACACCATCGTCAACGACTACGCCACCCGCGGCGGGAATCCGTCGGCCCGGCCGGCGGGGCTGCTGCAGCATGATGGTTCGGCGACCGCGAACACGACGTCGTCTGTGAGCGACCTGCTCGATTATTACAATTCGCCGATGATTCCGGCGGATCCGTTCTACTCGACGTTTGCCGGCTTCAATCCATAGCGGCATACGGGTCGTCTTCGGCGGCGTGCTTGGCGGCCAGGGCGGTGGGCATGGTCACGCTGGCGACCGCCAACGCCACCGCAGCCAGACCGATGGCGGCGCGGAGCCAGCGGCGCTTGATCGGCAACGCGGCGCTGATCGGCAGCAGCAGCGGGCCGCTCAAGAGCACGGTAACGTTGATCCACGTCACGCCCGGATCCGGGTACAGCCGCCCGCACGCGAGGGAGCCGATCCATAACGAAACCGCGACGGCCACCACGGCGCCAACCGATGACGGCCTGGCCAACGCCACGCCCGCCACCGCGGCGGCAGCGGCGATTCCGTAAAGCCCGCCGATGCGGAAATTTGAGGACATCACGATGACGGCACAGCCACTCAGGACCATCCACAGGGCGATCATCACCGCCACAGGGCTCAGCCGGGATTCGGCATATCGCAGGCCGGCGCAGAGGACGATCCCGGCGAGCGCGGCGACGCCGGCGGCGTCGATTGCGTAAGCCGAACTGATCGCGCCGGGCCGCAGCGGCCGCGCGACCGCAAACACCGCAAGCCCGGCCATCGCGCCGAAGAAAAGCGATCCCGCCGGCTTCAAAAATGCTGCCGCCACTCCCAAAAGCGTGATCGGAATGGCAACCCAGAAGAGCCAGTCCGAGCCATCCCCCGGCGGAAGCCGCGGCATGCCGATCAGGCCGTATCCCAGTAAAAAGCCGACGCCGATCGCAAGCGGCCCGGAAGCCCGGAATCGGCGGCCGAGCATTGCAATGAGCGAGCTGGCAACCAATGGCAAGACAAGCACCAGGAGCAGTTCATGAGGCGTAATCATCTTGGTGTTTCCGGTGAACTAGAGTCCGACCCCATGCGGCGCACTTTGACGAGCGTGGGCAGTCGGGCGCGATTACTTGGTCATCTCTTTTTGATACCACGCGAGCGAGCGGGCCAAGCCTTCTTCAAAGTAGACCTGCGGCTCGTAGCCGATGACGGATTTCGCCAGGGTGATGTCCGCCAGACTGTCGCGCACGTCGCCGGGACGCGGCGGTGCGTAGGAGCTTCGAACGTTTTTGCCGAGCAATCGGTTGGATTCGCTGACAATCGCATTGACGCTGACCCGTTTTCCGCAACCGATGTTGACAGCTTCGCCATGCACGTCGGCCGACATCGCCAGCAGATTGGCGTGGACGACGTTGTCGATGAAGCAGAAGTCGCGGGTCTGTTCGCCGTCGCCGTAGATGGTGGGGGACTCTTCGCGAAGAATTTTCGCGACAATACTGGGGACGGCCGCCCCGTATTGGCTCTTGGGGTCTTGGCCGGGGCCGAAAACGTTGAAATACCGCAGGCTGATCGATTTCATCCCGTGAAGGTGCGCGTAAGCCGTCACGTACATTTCCCCGGTGAGCTTGGCGATGCCGTACGGGCTCAGCGGAACCGTCCGCATCGTTTCGACCTTCGGCTGCTCGGGCGATTCGCCATACGCGGCACTGGTGGAAGCGTAGACGAATCGATCGATATGCGAGCGTCGGGCGGCTTCGAGCAGCGACAGCGTTCCGGTCGCACAGGCGTCATGGTAAGCCAGCGGCCGGGCAACGGATTCCGGAACGCTGACCGCCGCCGCCAGGTGAAAAATGACCTGCACACCCTCAACCGCGCGCTCAATGTCGCGCGGGTTGAGGATGTCGCCGGTCACTTGTTCGACCCGATCGCCCAGATCCGCCAACCGCCGCCAGGAGCCGGCGCCGGAGAGGTTGTCCAACACCCGCACGCGGTGCCCACGGGCGACCAAGGCATGCGTGATGTGACTGGCGATAAAGCCGGCGCCACCGGTCACAAGAATGTGCATTCCGTCAGTGTTCGGCGGGGCCATCGTTGTCGCTCCTTCCAGCAGCAATCTCGTGACTAGGGCAAACCCTAATCGGTAGATTACTGCTTCACGCCCTCGAGTGCGACAATTACTTTGATTTCGTCGCCGACCGCACCGGGCATGCCTTTGATGTCAAAATCGGAGGTCTTCACGGTGAAGGTCGCCTGAATGCCGGCCCGCTGCGTCCCGGCGGGAAATTCACCCCGGCCGGTGAGTTCGACGGGAACGGTCATGGATTTGGTCACGCCGTGCAGGGTCAGGTCGCCGGTCACCGCCAGCGTGGTGTCATTGGTCTTCTGGACCGAGGTGCTCTTGAAAGCGATGGTCGGATATTGCTTGGCATTGAACCAATCGGGGCTTTTCAGGTGGGCGTCGCGTTTGTCGTTGTGGGTATCGATATTGGCGACGGGGATTTCGACCGTGAAGCTGTCTTTGGCGGCATCGTCGTCCAGGGTGAAGGTTCCTGACGGGTCATTGAAACGCCCCCAGACATAGCCGCTGTTCGCGTGGTGGGCGCTAAACACCACCGCCGAATGAACGGGGTCGGCCTTGAAGGTGTCGGCGGCATTGGCTTGTACCGCCACCATTGCAGTGAAAAGTGAAGCAGTCAGAAGGCTGAGCGTTCGCATGCGTGACTCCTTGAATGGAAAAAATTATTGGATTCGAGATACGCCCGCCGATTTCAGCTGCGGGGCGGATCGCACTGTTATTTTGCTGCCAGTTTCGCGCCGATTTCGGTCGTGTGTTTTCCCTGGAATCGCGCGATGGCCAATTCATTTTCGCTCGGCAGGCGTTGGCCTTGGGCGTCGGTGATCGTGGTCGATCCGTAGGGGCTTCCGCCGGTGATTTCTTTCATGTTCAGCAGTTCCTGAGCGGCATAGGGGACGCCCACGACGACCATGCCCTGGTGAAAAAGGAAGGTCTGCATGCTGACGAGGGTGGTTTCCTGGCCGCCGTGCTGGCTTGCGGTGGAGGTGAAGACGCCGCCCACCTTGCCGACCAGCGCGCCTTTCATCCAGTGGCCGCCGGTGTTGTCGAAAAATGCCTGCATCTGCGACGTCGCGCTGCCGTAACGCGTGCCGGTGCCAAAGATCAGCACGTCGGCCTCATTGATCGTCCGCGGGTCGGCGACCGGGATGTGGGCGAACGCTTTTTTCGCATCGGTCGCGCCCATCTTGGCGATCACGTCCGCGGGCAACGTCTCAGCGACCTGCAGCACCTCAACTTCCGCCCCGGGAACGCTGCGCGCTCCTTCGGCAATGGCTTCGGCCATCTTCCAGATGTGTCCGTAGAGGCTGTAAAAAATGATTTTGACTTTCACACCCATGAGTTGCTCCTTGGTCTGGTGTCTTGATCGAATGAGTCCGCGTGATCTAACTGTTTCGCTTCATTTCCGCATCCGCGGCAGCATCTAATTGGATGGCCGATTGTTGCAATGCATCGATGGCTTCACTGCTTAAATTTTTCATCAACCTGAGAATCAGCCGATCATGGATCGGGCGAAGCTCCTCCACCCTCGATCGGCCGGCCGTCGTCAGGTGCAGCCGATTGGTTCGGCCGTCTCGGGCGTCGGGACGTCGCTCCACCCACTTGAGTTTTTCCAGTCGATCCAGCAGGCCGCAGACATTGCCCTTCGTCGACTGCAACCGGGCGGCCAATTCCTGCTGGGTGAGTCCCTCTTGCAGACGCAGGATCGACAGCACATCAAACTGCGGCAGCGTGACGCCCTCGGTCGCCAGCGTCTGCTCGACCAACTTCAGCATCCGCGTGTGGGTGCAGACGAGTTGCACCCACGCCTCCAGTCGTCGCTGCTCCGGGCTCTGAAGCCGCGGCAGCTGCAGCGATTTAGGATTCGATCCCGATGCCCTATGGTTTAAGTATAAACTGAGTTCGCGCCGGGTCAAAGACTTTTTGTTTTTTCTGCACGATAAGCGGATTCGGGACTGCAAAACCCGCGGCATGGTCGATGAGGACGCATGCCGCGGGCTTTGCGGGGGTGAGTTGTCAAAGAGCCTACGCAACAGCGTCGGACGGCCCCATGGCTTTGCGCGATTGGCGTTATGCGTCGCGCTTGGGCAACTGCACGCTCTTCACGCGCAGGATGCCCGGCTTTTGGCGCACATTGTTGACCAATGGCTCGCCCGGCGTGGAATCCACTTTCAGCACCATCAGCGCCGTGGCCGATCCGTCGGGCTTGAAGTCGCGGCTGATGACCATGTCGGCGATGTTCACTTTCGCGTCGCCGAAGCTCGTGCCCACCTGGCCG
>JBQCCH010000623.1:0-2180 GCA_051962375.1 Tepidisphaeraceae bacterium | reverse complement strand
GTGCATCGACATGCGGCCGACTTCTTCGGCGCGGTAGGTGAGGATGAGCTCCTCGTTCTGCGTGCCGAACGTGCCGATGACGGTGGCTTCGACGTCTTCGTCCTTGGCGAGGGTGAGCAGTTCGCCGACTTTTTCCTGGGGGACGCTCAGGACCATGCGTTCCTGGGCTTCGCTGATCCAGATTTCGTCGTACCGCAGGCCGTCGTATTTGAGGGGGACTTTGTCGAGTTCGACGCGAGCGCCGATCTCGCCGCCCATTTCGCCGATGGCGCTGGAAAGTCCGCCGGCGCCGCAATCGGTCAGGCCACTGTAGAGGCCGCGGTCGCGCGCCTGCAGGAGCACGTCCATCATCTGCTTTTGGGTGATGGCGTTGCCGATCTGGACGGCGTGGCTGAATTCGTCCTGGTGTTTGTCGGTGAGCTCGGCGGAGCTGAAGGTAGCGCCGTGGATGCCGTCGCGTCCGGTGCGGCCGCCCATGACGACGATGGCGTCGCCGGTGTTGACGCGCTTGCCAATTTTTTCATTGGGGATGAGCCCGACGCAGCCGGCGAAGACCAGGGGGTTGCCGACGTAGTTTTCGTCGAAATAGACCGCGCCGTTGACGGTGGGGATGCCCATGCGGTTGCCGTAGTCGCGCACGCCGGCGACGACCTGCTGGAGGATGCGCTTGGGATGGATGACGCCCTTGGGGAGCGGGGCTTGGCCGGCCTGGCGGTCGGGGTAGGCGACGCAGAAGACGTTGGTGTTGGCGACCGGTTTGGCGCCGAGCCCGGTGCCGAGGATATCGCGGATGCACCCGCCGATGCCCGTCGCCGCACCGCCGTACGGTTCGATGGCGCTGGGGCGGTTGTGGGTTTCGACCTTGAAGCAGACGGCATCGTGCTCGTCGAACGTGACGACGCCGGCATTGTCCTTAAAGACGCTGAGGCAGAAGCCGTCGTTGCGGCGCTGGATCAGCTCCTGCGTGCTGCCGAAGATCGTTTCTTTAATCAGGTTCTTGTAGGTGCGGAGGGTTTGGCCCTGCGTGTCGACGACTTCGACGCTGCTCTTGAGGGTTTTGTGGACGCAGTGCTCGCTCCAGGTTTGGGCGAGGGTTTCCAGCTCGATGTCAGTGGGCTCACGGCCGCGGTCGCGGTAGTGGGTTTGGACGGCCTTCATTTCCTCGAGCGAGAGGAACAAGTGCCCTTCGCGCGAGAGCTTGGTGAGCTGGTCATCGCTCAGCTCACGGATGGCGACGTCGCGCCGGGCGAAGCGGTGATCGGCGGCCTTGGGGAACTCACGCGGGAGGTGGGTCTCGCGATAGACCGATTCGACGACCGGATTGGCCAGTGCCCGAGTGACGGTCTGGAGATCGGCTTCGGTGAGCTTGCGCCCGAAGCGGTAGGCGCGGCCGGTGCGGACCTGGCGGACCTTCAGGCCCATGTCGCGGATGGCCATTTCGGTGGAATTGGCGACCGGATCCATGACGCCGGGCTTCAGGTGAATTTCGAGGCGCGAGCGGCCGTCGTCGTCGGCGGGGGCGTCGATAAGCTGAGCGACCTCGACGACCGGATCGGCGAGCAGATTTTGGGCGAGGGACTGGACGGCGTCGCGGGATTCATCGGTGTCAATGAAAAAGACGCGGGCGTTGCGGGTGGAACCGACATCGATGCCGAACTGCTGGATCTGCTGAGCGGCGGCCGCCCCCTGGGGGTCGAGTCCGTCGGCGCTGGGCTTGGTGGAAACGTCGATGCGGTAAACCATGCGCCAATTGTAAGAATCCAAGCCGACGCGTCGAGGGGGCGGGCGCGGCGGGGATGGCGGGCTGTTCGGGTTGGGGAGCGGACATTTCTATTGTGCGTGGACTGGCCGGGTTTTTTCGCCGCTTTTTTTCGGGGCCGGCGGTAGAACGGAGGGCGGCGCGGGGCGCTTGGGCTCTTTGGCAATTGAATAGGCGGTGAGGGGGGTGAGATGAGTGAAAACGTGAAGACGTGAAGCGGGGTTCTACTGCGTATTGCGTACTGCGTAAGGGGGGAAGAACGGGGGCGATTGGGTGGGGATAAGTGATGTGGCGGGCTGGGCAAGGGCCGTCGCGCTGGCGCTGAGGTGGTGAGAAATCGGAACGCTTGGCCGGGCCGGGGGTTGGGGCGGAAAATGGGTCGAAAGTGAAAAAGAAAATGGCAGGAACGGCCGGGGGGTGG
>JBQCCH010000622.1:0-3957 GCA_051962375.1 Tepidisphaeraceae bacterium | reverse complement strand
CTCCACTCCACTCACGCCGCCGCCTTCAGCATGGCGGCCTGTTGCGTGTTGTTCAGGAAGGACAGCAACTGCATTTCAACGACGCGGGGGTTATTGCCCGCCTGGATGCTGAGGATGCCCTGGAGCATGATTTCCTTGGCGAACGCTTCTTCCTTGCTCTTCAGGCCGAGCTTTTCGGCGATCGGGCCGGCGACGATGTTTTGCAAGCCGGCGCCGTACAGGGTGCCGGTGAGCGCGCCGGAGAGGGCCTTACCGATGACGGCCGCATCGCCGCCAAGGTGGCTGAACATGGCGATCTGTGCGACCAGGCACGCCAGCAAACCGCAGCCGGGGCCGAACTTCGCCATGGAGGCCCAGAAGTGCTTGCCGTGCTTGTGCCGTTCGAGCATGGCGTCAATTTCGATTCGCAGAATGCGTTCGATCATCTCGGCGTCGGAGCCGTCGATCGTCAGCTGGAGCCCGCGGCGAAGAAACGGATCGGGGGCTTCTTTCGAAACGCTCTCGAGCGCCAGCACGCCGTACCGCCGAGCGGTTTCGGCGTATTGGACCATCTCCTTGATCATGTGCTCGATGTGGACGTCCTTGGAAAAGAGCATCTTCATGACGCTCTTGATGCCGGCCATCACGCTATGGAGCGGCATGGAGGCGATGGTCGCGCCCAACGCGCAACCGACCACGACCGCGCATTCCGCCGGATTGATGTAACCGCCGACGGCACCTTCGGAGGCGTGAAACACGCCCACGCCGATGCAACCCCAGGCGACGAGATACCCAATGATTGTGGCCAGGTCCATCGGACGAATTCTCCCAGGCAAACCGATCCTGCGGCCTGATCGACCGCTTCTGATCTTTCATCGGCAATCGACGGGCGATCACGTGAGTTATTGGACGCGCAGGAGTTGCAGTCGCACATTCGCCGGCGGCTGCTGGCACTATGGGGCCAATCGGGTACGCTTCGCCCCGTCGTTTTGCGAGCGGCCGGCCTACAGTGTTGGACTGTTTAGGCCGGCCCCAATCAGACAACTTATTAAAGGAGAGAATCATGCCCGTAAAATCCGCAACGGCCGTTTGGAACGGATCGCTTCCTGAAGGAAAAGGCCATCTGAAAACGCAGAGCGGCGCGCTCGACGTCGACTATGGGTGGAAATCCCGCGCCGAAGACGCGCCCGGGACCAATCCCGAAGAGCTCATCGCCGCCGCCCATGCCGGGTGCTTTTCGATGGCGCTGTCTCACATCCTTGGCGGCGGCGGTCATACCCCGACCAAGATTCAAACGTCGGCCGAAGTGACGTTTGCCAAGCAGGGCGAGGGCTTTGCGATCACGGGGATCAAGCTCAAGTGTGAGGCCACCGTCCCCGGAATCGACGAGGCCGGTTTCAAGAAAGCGGCCGAAGGCGCCAAGGCGGGATGCCCCGTCTCCAAGGCGCTGGCGTCGGTGCCGATCACGCTGGAAGCGAAATTGGTCGCTTAAGCGGCAATTTGTCATCCGAGAGCCCCCGACCGCAGGAAACGGACAGAATCGGCCGTTTCCTGCGGTCTTTTTACAAAAAACCCCGAATCGCACAGGAGTTGCCGCGCGCGGCAATCCGGCATTTCATTGACACGGGTTTCGTCGGCGTTTTATGATCCCCCGATCATGTCCTCGGGCACGCGGCCGACGACTGTCTAAGGGAATTGGCTCGTCATGGCTGAACACGCACTCTCGGTGACGTTGATGGTGGTCTATTTCGCTATCCTTTGCGTGGTAGCGTTGTATGGCTTTCATCGATACGTCCTTGTCTATCTTTACATCAAGCACCGCCACAACACGCACACGCCGACGCGTCACTTTGAGGAGGCAGAGCTCCCGTACATCACGGTGCAGCTGCCCATGTTCAACGAAGACATGGTGGCCGAGCGGGTGATTCGCTCGACCTGCATGATTGACTACCCGCGGGATCGGTTTGAAGTGCAGGTGCTGGACGACAGCACCGATCACTCTGCCGAAATCGCCGAATTGGCCTGCAATGAGTGGGCCGCCCGCGGCGTGAATGTGAAATACATCCACCGGACCAATCGCGAAGGCTTCAAAGCCGGCGCGCTTCAGGAAGGCCTGAAATCCGCCGCCGGCGAATACATCGCCATTTTCGACGCGGATTTCGTGCCCCCGAAAGACATTCTGCGGAATGTGGTCGACCATTTTTCCGACGACAAAATCGGCATGGTGCAGGTGCGTTGGGATCACCTCAACCGCGACGCCAGCATGCTCACCAAGAGCCAGGCCATTTTCCTGGACGGGCATTTCGTCATCGAGCACACCGCCCGCAACCGCAGCGGCCGATTCATGCATTTCAACGGCACGGCTGGCGTGTGGCGCCGGACGACGATCGACGAAGCGGGCGGCTGGCAGCATGACACGCTGACCGAAGACTTGGACCTCAGCTATCGCGCTCAGCTCAAGGGATGGCAGTTCGTCTATCTGCCGCATCATGTCGCCCCCGCGGAATTGCCGCCGGAAATGGTGTCGTTCAAGGCCCAGGCGCATCGCTGGACCAAGGGCTCGATGCAGACCGCCATCAAGCTGCTGCCGCGCATCATGCGCTCGAAGCTGCCGTACTCGATCAAGTCCGAAGCGTTTTTCCATCTGACGTGCACGGTGGTTTATCCCCTGATGGTGCTGATGACGCTGCTGATGTATCCGACCTTCATCTTCGCGGATTCGCCCCTGAAAAATCACCCGGCCAGCAATTGGCTGTTCGGCGCGAGCCTCTTTGTGCTCGCCACCTGCTCGGCCAGCACGTTTTTCATCTACGCTCAGCGTGAATTGTTCGGCGCTGTCGCCGGTTGGCGAACGCTGCTGCATTTGCCCTTCATCATGGCGCTTGGCGTGGGCATTTGCCTGAACAACTGCAAGGCCGTCATTGAGGCGGTCATCAGCATGATTCAGGGCAAGCCGTCCGAATTCGTCCGGACGCCCAAGTACGGCGTTACCGGTAAGCACCGACAGGTCACGCTCCGCGAAGCACCGAAATTCAATTTTTCGAAGCTCGCTCTGCCGATCGTTGAAATCGCGTTCGGCCTGTACATGTCGTGCTTCATCGTGATCAGCTTGCTCTATCATTACGCCCTCGGGTCGGTGCCGTTCCTGTGCATTTTTGCGGGCGGCTACTTTTACGTCGGCTTCAGCACGCTGCTGGTGCATTACCAGCGTCACCAGGAGATGCTGGCGGCCGTCGAAGCGGCTGAGGAGTCGGTTGCACTTTGAGCCGGCCGGCCCGACGCTCCGCCGCCGCCACGCGGGGTGGGGCTTCGGGTTCAGATCCAGCGCTTGACCTTGAATAGATAAAGCAGCCCCATCATCGCGGCGAACATCCCGCCGGTCGCGAGCCAGAAGCCCAGCTTGGAGTGCAGCCCGGGCACGGCTTCAAAATTCATCCCGAAGAACCCCGTCACGATGGTGAAGGGGAGCGCCACCACCGTGATGATGGTCAGCGTCTTCATGATCTGGTTCAGGTGGTTGCTGATCGAGGACAGGTAAATGTCCCGAGCGCCCAGGATCAGGTCACGAAAAATTTCGATCGTTTCCACGACGCGGTTTAAGTGGTCCTGCACATCTCGCAGGTAAACCCGGGCATGTTCGCCGACGAAGTGCACCTCGCCCCGCGTGAGCTTGGCCAACACCTCGCGTTGTGGGCCGATGGTTCGGCGCAGATGCAGCAGGTCGCGCTTCATGCCGCCGATCTTCCGAAGCACGCGGCTGTGCGGGTCGCTGGTGGCCTGATCCTCCACTTTGTCGATGTGCGCCTGCATCTTGTCCAGGATCGGAAAATAGTCGTCGACCAGCGCGTCCAGGATCGTGTACATCAGCATGTCGATGCCGGCCTCAAGCGTGCGGGCCGGGTCTTTTCGTGCTTTTTCAAGCGTTTCGATCACCGCCTTGATCTTGCGGCGGTGCACGGTCACCAGGCAGCACTCGGC
>JBQCCH010000621.1:0-2501 GCA_051962375.1 Tepidisphaeraceae bacterium | reverse complement strand
ACGCCGTCGCCGCGGGCGGGATGCTGGAGGATTCGTGGAATCTGAAGGAGTTCGCCGACAGCGGCTATCACCTGCGCGTGCACGGGCCGAACGGCTTTTATCGGGAATTCCGGGGCACGCGTGCTGCGGCCGGGCTGGCGCTCGTGGCCGGTTATCCGCGTGACGCGGCCGGCAAAGCGACGGGCGATTTCCAGATCCAGATGACGAACGCCAGCGGACATGCGCCGTTGAATGTGATCCTGACCGATCGGTCGTACCAAGCACCGCCAGTGCACACTACGCTCAGCCCGGCACAGAGCGCTCAGACTACGATCAGCACCCGATCCAGCGCCGGTTGGTATGACGTGGCAATCACCAGCGACGCCCTGCCCGATTTTGAATGCCGGTTTGCGGGGCACGTCGAGACCGGACGATGGAGCTCCACCGACCCGGCCATGGGCGAGGCGTAAGCGGGATTGAACCTGCTCAGGCCTTACCGAGCAGGACCGCGAGCAAGCCCTTCTGGTAATGCAGCCGGTTTTCGGCCTGGGCGAAGACGAGGGATTGCGGGCCTTCCATCACGTCGTCGGTGATTTCCAGATCGCGATACGCGGGCAAGCAATGCAGGACAACGCACCGCGTGGGGGCGTCGGCGAGCAATTGGGCGTTGATCTGAAAGCCGTGAAAATCGTTGATGCGTTGCTGTTTTTCAGCTTCCTGGCCCATGCTCGTCCACGTGTCGGTGTAGACGGCGGCGGCGTCGCGGACGGCGTCTTTGGGGTCGTGGGTGGTTTCAAAATCCATGCCCGGCACCTGGGCCATGATTCGGTCCATGTCGTCGGCGGGCAATTCATAGCCGCCGGGCGTGCAGCAGACGAACCGCAGGCCGAACTTCCCGCAGGCGACCGCGAGCGAGCGGGCGACGTTATTGCCGTCGCCGATGTAGGTGAGGGTCAGCCCCTTCAGCGCGCCAAAGTGCTCGCGCAGCGTCATGAGATCGGCCATCGCCTGGCAAGGGTGGCTGTAATCGGTCAGGGCGTTGACGACCGGAACTGTCGCGTACTTCGCCAGTTCGATGACCTTCTCATGCTCAAACGTTCGGGCGACAATCACATCGCACATGCCCGAGAGGATGCGGGCGACATCCTTCACCGGTTCGCGCTTGCCGAGGCCGATTTCCTCGTTCGTGAGGGTGATGGCATTGCCGCCGCACTGGTTCATCGATTGCGTGAACGACACGCGCGTGCGGAGCGAGGGCTTTTCGAAGATCAGCGCCGCGGTTTTGCCGGCAAAAATGGGATCGTTTCGGCCGGTGTTTTTGAGCTGTTGCTTGAATCGGGCCGCGACGTCGAGAGTTTGTTGGAGGAACTCCGGCGTATGTGCCGCGAGCGAAACAAAGTGCTGAAGCATGGCGTCCCTGTCGGAAAAACGGTTGACGATCCCCAAAGCAAAGGCGAATCGTAACGCGATCCGGATCGGCGGGAAAGTCGGGCAATTTTTACGCTTGGCAGCGGGCGTTGAATGGCGACACTCGGTCGGATGGAATCACCCAACCCGCCGGGGCCGTCGACCGAATTGCGTGTCGGGACGTTCAATATCCGCTGCGCGACGTCGCGCGATGGGCCCAATGCGTGGGAGCATCGGCTCGAGATCTTCACGCAGACGGTTCGGCGGTTTGATCCGGACATTGTGGCGTTTCAGGAGGTCCTTCCCGTGCAGCAGGATGACCTGAACGCGGCGATGCCGGATTTTGGCTCGGTGGCGACGCATCGCGACGACGGTTGCCGGCTCGGCGAGGCGGCGAGCATTTTTTACCGGGGCTCTCGGTTTGAGTGTGCCGAATCGGGCACGTTCTGGCTCAGTGAATCACCGGAGGCGATCGGTTCCCTTGGCTGGGGAGCGGCGTGCGTGCGCATCTGCACGTGGGTGCGGTTGCGCGATCGGCTGGCGAATCGCAGGGTGCGGGTGTTCAACACCCATTTCGATCATGTGAGCGAATCGGCCCGGCTGAACTCGGCGAAGCTTGTCGGCGAGCGAATCGGCCGGGGCGGGGACGGGGAGCCGACGATCCTGGCGGGCGACTTCAATGCCACCGAGGATGGCGGCGTCTATGCGACGCTGCTCCGGACGGCGGCCGGCGCGGGGGTTAAGCTGGCCGACAGCTATCGGGCGGCCCATCCGATGGTGCGCCCGGATGAACTCAGCTGCCACGACTACACGGGCGCCACGGCCGGGCTGCGGATCGATTGGCTGTTTCACGGCGGCCCGCTGCGGTGCCAGACGGCGGAGATCGATCGAACGCGCTCGCCCGGGGGCAAATATCCGTCGGACCATTACCCGGTCTGGGCGGTGCTGCAGTACGCCTGACGGTAGCGGACGCGGCGGTCAGAGCGTGATTTCAGTGCCGATGCCGGCTTCAGTATAGATTTCCAGCAGCAAGGCGTGCGGGATGCGGCCGTCGATGATGTGGGCTTTTTGCACGCCCCCTTTGAGGGCGGTGACGCAAGCCTCCACCTTGGGCA
>JBQCCH010000620.1:0-3626 GCA_051962375.1 Tepidisphaeraceae bacterium | reverse complement strand
TATCGTCGCTCGACGCGCCCGGGGATGAGGGACAGCGAGCTCGATTCGTTTGGGCGGCAACTGATTGGGACATCAATAGCCCGATTTCGCCCGAACCTGTGGTGCCGATCGTGGGGGCGAGCGTTGCGGCCGACAAGCAGTACTCCAAGAAGTTTTTCGATTTTGTTGACGGCGAATGGGTGCTTTCGAGTGATCAGGCGTCCGATCCTGACATTGTCACATATCGCGGCCTGGCCGTGGCCGGCGACATCAAAGGCCCGTGGATTTTGAATGAGCTTCGAGATGCGATTAACGAGCTCACCCGTACCTGGATGGCGGCGGATTTGATCGACTGCCGGCGCGAGCCGGCGATGTGCTTCCCAGACAAAGTTCTGATGTTTCAAAGCATCGCCGGCGGCTCGCTCGAAGGTGATCTAACGGCCTATGCGAACCCATACCTAGGCGTTCAGCCCGTTGCCACTCGCTGGTACAGTGGCAATGGCGACAACGGCAAAACGAGCGAGTTTCACTTGTTCGCGACGCCACCCTCATTTTGCGCTCGATCGGCGACGTTCTATTTGATGGTCTGGCCGCCGAACTTCTACGGGAACGTTCAGCTATTCGATCCCCAAGGTAGCTCGCTCGCTATTCGGTCCGTGGGCTATGGAAGCGCCAACCAATTCAGAGCTCAATTGAATTCGGTTGGGGCGGCGGCAGCGACGGCGGATCATTACCTGGTCAGCCCGAAGATTGGCGATGCCAGTTCGGTGCCGCCAAACGGAGCGAGTGAAGCGTTCTATGGCGTCGGTTGGCAAGTCACGCCCACCGCTTTTTCAGATGGAGGAGGTCCGACCGCAATTGCAGTGGTCGATTGGGATGTCCCCGGGGGCTTCAAATACGTGTCCGGGGCGACGACTGTCAGTTGCCCAGGCGATCCGTTGACGGTCGCTGCGAGCCCCTGCGTAGGCGGCGGTGGATGCTTCGATGGCGCGGGCACTGGCGGGACGGGCGACACCGGCACGGGCACCGGCGGAACCGGTGACACTGGCACGGGCGGGACGGGAACCGGGGGAACGGGCGACACCGGCACTGGCGGCACGGGCACCGGGGGAACGGGCGGCACCGGCACGGGCGGCACAGGCACCGGTGATCCAGGCACAGGAGGAACCGGCACGGGCACGGGCACAGGAACAGGCACCACGGTCTACAAAGAAGCGAAAAAGTGCAGCGATGGCTCCGGGGCGTTTCTCTTTTACAACCCCGAAGGCGTCGCCGATGGCACGGTCTGGCGACAAGCCGATGGCACGTGCGTCTACGCCGACCTCTCCGCGCCGGACTACACCAGCGGCGGCGCGCCGCCCCAAGTGCTGACGACGCATCCCTTCGCGACCTGCAGTGAGTGCGGCGTGATCTGCTACGGCTGCACATTCAGCCCGACGTCGACCGCCAGCGCATCGGCAGATTGGACGATCTTCTACGGCGACGCCGGCGGCGTGCGATACCAGTTGGACACCATCACGGGCATTCCGTGGGCGGGTGGCTGCAGTTGGAGCAAGAGCGGCACCAATCTGGGCACGATCACGCAAACCGGCGTCGATAGTTCGGGCAACGCCATTGGGTCGAGCTACGTCGGCCAAGTCACCGGCATCACCGTCAATCGTGCCAGCGCCACGACGTACGGCATCAGCGTTCAGTACTACGTCGATGGGTCGGGTTACGACAGCATGCCTGGCATCACGATCCCCGGCGATTGCAGCGGCGGTGTTGCTACACCGACATCGTCGGACGGTTTCGATACGACGGGCACGGCGGAGGTGGGCATCCTTGGTTAAGTCGATCCCATGGTCTGAACTGATCGCAACGCTGACCGAGCATCGGTCAACGCTTGAGGCCATCCATCCCTCCGTTGTTTCGGTGGAATCAACGCACGCCATCATCAACACGGCACACCCGGCATGGATCACGCCCGCGCCGGCCGAGACGATGCCTCCTGATCCGCGTTGGCGCTGGCGTGAGCTCGACTGGCGATCGTCGCAGCCAGTGATCGATCCGGAGCGTGAGATTCAGTGGATCGCGAGCCTGGCCAACGGGCTAAGCGGCCCGTGCAAGTGCCGCGAACACTGGGAAGCCGCCCAAGAAGCGACACCGCCGACGATTGAGACGCCCGAGCGGTATTGGCGCTGGTACGTCGATCGACGGAACGACATCAATGTCCTCAACGGCAAGCCTCGCCTCACCTATGAGGCGGCGGCGGCCGCTCGGCCGATCTGGCTGCATTGCACGGCGAGCTGTAGCGGAATCGGCGACCTGGTTTGCGGGCTTTACATGGCATGCGGGCTCGCAGATGCGACCGGCCGCACGGTCGTCCTTCGTCATTGGCACCCGGCCTGGGTTGCGAGGGCGTCGCACCCGGGCGTGGTCGTCGAAACCATCGACTTCGGGGCACGCGGTCTGGACTATTCCGCCGGCTGGGACGGCTACCAAAGACAGATTACGAGCGCGGTATCCTGTTCTGCCGCCTACTGCGACAATGTCGCGGTCGCGTTCAACCTCGCTCCGTTTCGGCCGCGTCGGCCGGGGGTTGATCGCCGCATCAAATCCACCGTGCCGAGCGGCCGCTACGTGGTTCTCGCGCCGTTCGCCAATTACGCGGTGCGGTGCTGGCCGTCCGAACGCTGGCGGGAACTGGCAAAAGACCTGGTCGCAGCCGGGCTCGGCGTTCACGCGATCGGCTCAAACGATCAACGATCAAGCCTGGCGGAGACATTCGGCGAAGTGATTGGGGTCACCTGGCACTACGGCCGGCCGGCGCACTTCCTGACAGACTTGATGCTCGGCGCGGCTTGCACGGTTGCCAATGACTCCGGCATCGCCCATGTCGGCGGCCTTTTGGGCGTGCCGACCGTCGCCGTGCATGCCGGATCACTGCCGCACGCATACCTATTTGCGGACGCTCCGACTGTTCGGAGCGTGACGGCGGATTTCCCGGTCGCGCGAGCGGCGGCGAATGAACCGGCACTTCGGAGCATCGGGGTGGATCGAGTACTCGCGGCCGTGATGGCCGTCGTCGGCCGGTGACGGCCGCATGATCGAACGGTCTTCGTCGGCCGATCGATCGACATTCAAACCCGGTTCGCGGGTCGTTTCAAAAAGCCGTGGCGAATGCCCGGCTTTCGGTGCGCGCTGATCGCGAGTCCGGAATCAATGGCCCGGAATCCGATTTCGTTTGGCCCGCTACAGTCGGGCCGTTACTTGTGATCTATCAATGACTTACGAACGGAGAGGGGGAGATTCGAACTCCCGTAACCTTTCGGTTAACCGGTTTTCGAAACCGGCGCATTCAACCACTCTGCCACCTCTCCGGGTGGGGCGGTAGGGTACACGATCGTGCGGGGGAGGTCAAAAGGTGTGGGACAGGGGCTGTCGGCTTAATTTTTGGGAATGCGAGAGGCGGGGGGGAGCGAGGACTTGGCGAGCGTTATGGGGAGCAACGGGGGCATTTTGCGGTGTTTGGCGCGTTGAAAACGGGGCGGGGCGGTTGGCTGAGGAGGGTGTCGCGAGGGTGGGCGTTTTTTTTGAATTTATGGGGAAAAACCCACTAACAGAACAGAACCAAAATACCCAACTCATTCTGGAGTCAGTTCAGA
>JBQCCH010000619.1:0-3284 GCA_051962375.1 Tepidisphaeraceae bacterium | reverse complement strand
ACGTGTTCTCCTTCATCAATGAAACCGCCCTGTTCACGGGGCAATGGGGCTTTAAGCGCAAAGGCATGACCGAGGAGGCATACGAAGCGCTGCTGGCCGACAAGGCCCGGTCGGTGTTCGAAGACCTCAAGCGCCGCGCGTTGGCCGAAGGATTCATCGAGCCGAAGGTGGTGTACGGCTACTTCCCTGTGCAGGCGGACGGCGACGACCTGATCGTCTACGACCCGAAAGCCTTCATCCCCGGCCACGAAATCCACGGCGCGTCGGCCGTCGCGAAGGAACAGGCGCCGACCGTGTCGATGGTGCCGCACGAAACGCCGCGCGAGATGCTGCGCTTCGGCTTCCCACGCCAAAACGGGCGGCGATTGCTGTGCATCAGCGATTTCTATCGAACCGTGGCATCGGGTCATTTTGATGTGCTGGCCGTGCAGTTGGTGACCGTCGGGGACAAATCCACCGAGCTGGCCGAGGCGCTTCGCCAGGACAACCGCTATCAGGATTATCTGTACCTGCACGGCTTCGGCGTCGAGAGTGCTGAAGGCTTGGCCGAGCTGTGGCACAAGCGCGTGCGGCAGGAGCTGGGCTTTGGCGCCGAGGACGATCCGGACACCCGCAAGATCTTCCAGCAGAGCTACCGCGGCAGCCGCTACAGCTTCGGTTACCCGGCATGCCCGAACCTGGAAGATCGCGAAAAGATCGTGCAGTTGCTGCAGCCGCAGGAGATTGGCGTCACGCTGAGCGAAAACTACATGCTCGTGCCCGAACAAAGCACCGACGCCATCGTGGCCCATCACCCGCAGGCGAAGTATTTCGATGTCGATTGACCGGCGGAATAGAATCTCGCCGGAGGGCTCCCATGGTTTCGACAGACGACGCTGAGCCGCGCTGCCCGCATTGCATCGGGCCGCTCGGGCCGAATGACGACTTCTGCAAATCCTGCGGCGGCCCGGTGACGTCGCATGCCTCGATCGATCCGCTCGGGCAAATTTACGCCACCGGCTATGCCTATCGACAAGCGGTCAGCGGTCGTCCGAGCAAGATCGTGGTGCTGGGGATGTGGCTGATTTTCGGGCCGCAGTTGTTGGGGGCAGTGTCGCTGTTGATCGTGATGCTGCAGGGCGCGGTCGCCCCGCAGGCGTCGGCGGGCGCGAGAGTGCGGACTGGGTGGGAATGGAGCCAACTGCTGATCGTCGTCGGCCTGATCGCGATTTACGGAACGATTCTCGCCAAGGTCACGCGACGCTATTGGCGGCCGGTGGCTGAGCCCGCGGATGCAGATCTGGATCGCGCAGGCGATGATCCCCCCGCCTCAATCGAGTAGGTCGCCGACGGCGTTTCGATTGTTTACCGACTGATCGATTGGCTGTACTGCGTTCGCCATTTTTTGCTCATTTTCTGATTTTGATCGCCGGGCCGATTTTTCGTGAAACCGCGACGCGGGCGCGCGCCACTGTTTCGGCAGACGCATCCGCCGGATGCGCGCCGAAGGGCAATGCCGCCCCCGCATTGCCGGAGTCTTTTTCGAAGGGACTTCCCGATGAGCAACTCAGATTCGCACCGGACCCGTTTCACCATGGACGCGTTGGAATCGCGGCAACTCTATTCCGTGACGCTGCCCCACGGCCCGAAGCCGTCGTCCAGCACGTCCGCTTCGAGCGCCCCGTCGACCAATCCCACGATCGTGGCCGACCTGGCGAAGGTGAAGGCGGATCGCACTAAGCTGCAGAGCGATCGCAAAGCCCTGCAGGTCACATTGTCGACCGACCAGAAGGCGCTGGATGCGGCCATCAAGGCGATGTCCAGCACACTGGACCCACTCCGCGCGACGCTCCGAGCTGACGAAAAGGCGGCCGCCCCGGCCATCAAGGCCGACCAGCAGGCGATCCACGCGGTGTATGACAAGTTCGCCCCCACGCTCACCGCCGATCTGAAAGCGATTCACGCGGCGACGACGACCTCCGCCAAGGCAACCGCGGAAGCGAAGCTGAAGACCGATCAGGCGGCGCTGAAGGCGGCGTTGGTGGCGCCGCTGGCGAAGCTGAAAACTGATTCGGCCAAGATCGCGGCGGACCGGGCGGCGATCGATGCGGCCATCAAGGCCGACCCCGCCGCCTCGACTGCGCTCGCCAAGCTCACCGCCGACCGCACGGCCGGCGAAACCACGCTCACCGCGGACGAAACGCAGCTCGCCGCCGACCTCAAACAGCTCAAGGCCGATAGCAGCACCACCACCTAAGCGCCGTCCATGCCATCCGTGACGATCAGCCGGGCCCCCTCTTTCGGGAGGGGGCCCTTCTCATGCGCCTCTCATGTTGCCGCGCCCCTGTGCCGAAAATCGGTTGTCCTACCCGTTTCTTGCCAACTTCCGTGCCGGCGGCGCGAGCGCATTTGCCCGCGTGCGGTGCGGATTTTAAGTCTTCCGAGGTCTCGAACTCAAAAAGGCAGGAGACATCATGACACGCCAACGCTTCAGCATGGATACGTTAGAGAATCGGCAACTCTTCTCCGGGCACGCCGGCGTCGTGGTGCATACGCACCATCATGCCAGCGCCGCCGCGACTTCCACCACCGCATCAGCGACCATCACGGCCGACGTGGCCGCGGTGAAGGCGGATCGGCAACAGCTGAATGCCGATCGCAAAGCATTCAACGCAACGCTCGTCGCCGATGCCAAAGCGTATCGCGATGCGGTCAAGGCGCTGGCCAGCCAGTTGCAGCCGCTGCAGCAGCAATACGCCGACGACGCCAACACGTACGTCGCGGCCTACAAGAGCAACGCGCAGACGGTGCGATCGATTTATGCCCAATACGGAAGCGTGTTCCAATCGGATCAGTCGGCGATCACGTCTGCCTCCGACGACAACGCCAAGGCGACGGCCGAGGCGCAGTTCACGGCGGACAAGTCGGCCTTTGAAGATGCCTTGGCCGCGGCGAAATCGAATGTGAATAGTCAGCGGAACGCGATGAAGCAGGATCGGACCGCGATCAGCGACCTGATCAAGAACGACCCCACCGCCTCGGCCGCCCTGGCGAAATACCTGGCGGACTGCGCGACGCGATCCACCACGCTGCAGGCGGACATGGCGAAGTTGGCCGCCGACACCAAGCAATTGAAGCTGGATCTGGCGGCCCAAGCGTCGACCGATGGCACGGGCGGCAGTTCGAGCACATCGACAGACACGAGCACGTCGACGGATACGAGCACCACGTAACGGGCTCACGATTGCCACAACACTCCCGGCCGGGCAATAGCGGAGTTGCCCGGCTGGGCCTGCGCGCGGGGC
>JBQCCH010000618.1:0-2711 GCA_051962375.1 Tepidisphaeraceae bacterium | reverse complement strand
GCTGCAATTTGCCCTGGTCCTGACAGTGGCGGCGATTCCGGTGGCGCTGCCGACGGTGCTTTCGGTGACGATGGCGGTCGGGGCGCGGCTGCTGGCGAAGCAGCAGGCGATCGTGAGCCGATTGGCGGCCATCGAAGAACTTGCCGGCATGGACGTGCTCTGCAGCGACAAAACCGGCACGCTGACGCAGAACCGGCTGACGCTGGGCGAGCCGTTCGTCATCGACGGAGCGAACGTCGAGGACGTCATCCGCGCCGCCGTGCTCGCCAGTCGCGCTGAGGATCAGGACACGATCGACGCCGCCATGCTCTCGAACCCCCTGGCGAAAGACGCGGCCTCGGGATATGCCGTGCTGAATTTTGTCCCGTTCGACCCGGTCATCAAACGCACCGAAGCCGACGTCCGCGGGCCCGACGGGCGGACATGGAAGGTGAGCAAGGGCGCCCCGCAGGTGATTCTGGCGCTGGCCGCCGACGCGGATGCGGTGCGGCCAAAAGTGGACGAAGCGGTGCAGCAATTCGCGAAACGCGGGTACCGCTCGCTGGGCTTGGCGTCTACGGATGAGCACGGGCAGTGGCGGTTTCTCGGCGTCTTGCCGCTGTTCGATCCGCCACGGGAGGATTCGGCCGCCACCATCGACGCGGCGGAACGCATGGGTGTGACCGTCAAGATGGTGACCGGCGATCAACTCGCCATCGCACGGGAGATCGCCGGGCAACTGAAGCTTGGCGGCGACATCCTGGACGCATCGCTTTTCTCGCAGACGCCGCCGCCCGAGACCTCGCGGCTGGACGAAATCGTCGAGCGGGCGAATGGATTCGCACAGGTTTATCCGGAGCACAAGTTTGCCATTGTCGAGCGTCTGCAGGAGCACGGCCACATCGTGGGGATGACCGGTGACGGTGTGAACGACGCCCCCGCGCTGAAAAAAGCCGACTGCGGCATCGCCGTTTCGGGTGCGACCGACGCCGCCCGCGCCGCGGCCGACATCGTGCTGCTGCAGCCGGGGCTCTCGGTCATCATCGACGCCATCCGCGAAGCCCGCCGCATCTTCCAGCGGATGAACACCTACGCGATCTACCGGATTGCCGAGACGATCCGCGTGCTGCTGTTCATGACGCTGTCGATCCTGGTCTTCAACTTTTACCCGGTCACAGCCGTCATGATCGTGCTGTTGGCGCTGCTGAACGACGGGGCCATTCTGTCGATCGCGTACGACAATGTCCGCTACGCGAACCGGCCTGAAGCCTGGAACATGCGTAACGTCCTGGGCGTGGCGACGACGCTGGGCATCACCGGCGTCATCGCTTCGTTCGGGCTGTTTTATGTGGCGGAGCGTATCTTTCATGTGAGCCGTGACCAGATTCAGACGCTCATGTACCTGAAGCTCTCCGTCGCCGGACATTTGACGATCTTCGTCACCCGTACGCGCGGGCCCTTCTGGAGCATCCGGCCGGCGAAGGTGTTGCTGCTTGCGGTCGTCGGGACGCAGGCGCTGGCGACGGTGATCGCCGTATACGGCTTGTTTATGACCCCCATTGGCTGGGCGGCGGCGGGCTGGATTTGGGCTTACGCGCTGGCCTGGTTCCTGCTGAACGACCGCGTGAAGCTGTTGGCCTACCGCCTGCTCGGTTCGCCCGCGCTGGAATCCGTGAAAACCGCCGCGTAGCCCTTCGTCCCCGGGCCGCCTCCGCGTAGCATCTTTCGCTATGCCATTCCCGACGCTGCGTGATTTTCTGGACCACCTCGAGCGCTCCAATGAGCTCAAGCGCGTCGCGATCGAGGCCGACCCTGTCCTGGAGATCGCCGCCGTCGCCGACCGCGTGATGAAATCCGCCGCGCCCCACCGGCATAACGAGCGCGACCGCAATCCCGCCGGCAACCTCGGCGGGCATGCCTTGCTGTTTGAAAAACCAACCGGCTCCACCATCCCCGTCTCCATCAATGCCTTCGGCAGCTACTGGCGCATCTGCCAGGCCCTGGGGTGCGATTCGCTCGATCAATTGGCCGAGCGGGTGCAGCAGTTGATCAAGCCGGAAATGCCCACCAAGCTGCTCGACAAAATGAAAAAAGGGATGGACTTGCTCAAAATCGCAAGTTTCCCGCCCAAGGTCGTGCGCCAGGGGCTTTGTCAGGAAGTCGTCCTGGAGGCCGATCGCGCGGATCTGACCCGGCTGCCCATCCTCCAATGCTGGCCCCTCGATGGCGACATCCAGAGCGGCCAAGTGCTCAACCCCCACCACGCCGCCGCAGCAGCGGCCCACCACACGGGGACCGGAAAATACATCACCCTTGCCGGCATCCACACGCGTCACCCTGACACCGGCGCCCGCAACATCGGCATGTACCGCGTCCAGGTCCACGGCCCGCGGCTGTGCGCCATGCACTGGCACATGCACCACGACGGCGCCCGCCATTTCCGCGCCTATGCCGAACGCGGTGAGAAAATGCCGCTCGCCATCGTCCTTGGCGGCGAAAGCGTCCTGCCCTACGCCGCCACCGCGCCGCTTCCCCCGGGCATCGAAGAACACCTCTTCGCCGGCTTCCTCAACAACGGCGGCATCGAGCTTGTCCCCTGCAAGACCATCGATCTTCAAGTCCCCGCCAATGCCGAAATCGTCATTGAGGGCTACGTCGATCCTCATCAGAAGCTCTACGAAGGACCCTTCGGCGACCACACCGGCTTTTACTCCATGGCCGACTGGTATCCC
>JBQCCH010000617.1:0-5098 GCA_051962375.1 Tepidisphaeraceae bacterium | reverse complement strand
GAACGTCGGTTCGAACTCGCCCGATGCATGGAAAAACCCGCCGGCCGGGGTTTGCAGGTAAAGCAGGCTGCCGACGACCGCATCCGCCAGCAGCCGCCATCGAACTTCGCCCGTTCGCTCGAACAGCGTCATCGCCCCCTGCATGGCATAGGTGGAATTCGCCGCGGTCTTCCCGTGGTATCGCCGAGAAAGCGTCGAGGCCTCACCCCACACGCCGTGCAACAGCAAACTCCCGAACGATCCCTCGCTCTGCTGCCAGGCGAACAGGTGAGCCGTCGCCAAATCGAACATGTTCTGGCAGGCGGCGTCGTCCCAGGCGACGTCGCGGCGGGGGTAGTGAATGGTCGTCATCTCGCGGTCTCTTTTGGAAAAAAGGAAAACTTTCGCATAACTATACAACGAATGTATATCAATGTTGATAGGCTATTGCAGGGGGATGGGTGATGGGGCGGCAGACGGAGGTAGCGGGATGAAGACACGAGTGTTCTGGACGGTGATCGCCCTGGCGGCCGGGCTGTCGGTCACGACAGCGACGGCGGACGTCTCACTACCGAAGATTTTCGGCGACCACATGGTGCTGCAGCAGGGGGCCACGCTCCCCGTGTGGGGCCACGCCTCGCCGGGGGAGAGGGTGAGCGTCTCCTTCGCCGGGCAAAATGCGTCGGCAGTTGCGTCGACGAGCGGAGCCTGGCGAATCGATCTGAAACCGGTCGCGGCCCGAGCGGAAGGGCAAACGCTGATCGTTCGCGGCGCCAACACCATCACCTGTCAGGATGTCGTCGTCGGCGATGTCTGGCTGGCGTCGGGCCAATCGAACATGGAATTCGGCATCCAGTCCGCCGCCGACGCAGACACCGCGATCCGAGAGGCGAACGATCCCGGCCTGCGGATGTTCTTCGTCCCCTGGGCGACGTCGCTCACGCCCTTGGATCAGATTGCGTCGACGCCCGCTGACTCGCTCAATGGGAAGTGGCAGGTCTGCTCCGCCGATGTCTTGCGCTCCAATTGGGCGTGGCATGGCTTTTCAGCGGTCGCTTACACCTTCGCACGGGACCTGCGCGCTTTCACCCATCGGCCGATTGGCGTGATCGGCGCTTACAAGGGGAGCACGGGGGTGCAAACCTGGATCAGCCTCGCCGGATTGCAGCAAGATCCCCGCTTGAGCGGCTTCGTTGAAGACCATCAAAAACTCGTCGACCATTTCGCCGACGCCAGCCAAACCTTCCCGGCGAAACAGAAGGCCTATCTTCAAGCGATGGCGACATGGAGCCCGCCCGCCGGCAAGCCGGTCCCACCGCCGCGACCCGACGGCGGCTTCAACGGGCCGGCCCACGCGTTTAATGGCATGATCGCGCCCTTGATCCCTTACGCGATCAAGGGCGTCGTCTGGTACCAGGGGGAAAGCAACGCAAACACATTGGCCGACGCGCAGTTGTATCGTCCGCTGTTCTCGCGGCTGATTGTCGACTGGCGCCGACAGTGGGGGGCGGGCGATTTTCCGTTCCTGTACGTTCAACTCGCGGGCTTTCGCAATCGGGAGGAACCCCGCAACGGCGCCTGGCCGTGGCTGCGGGATGCGCAGGCTAAGGCGTTGTCGCTCCCGAAAACCGGCATGGCGACGGCCGCCGATATCGGGAATCCGACCTACATCCACCCGGCCGACAAAGCGGATGTGGGCCATCGCCTCGCACGGGTCGCTCGAAAGATCGCGTACGACGACCCCGCCGTCGCCACCGGGCCGGCTTATCAGTCGATGGAAATCAAAGGGGCGTCCATTCGCGTCCGCTTCAACGACGGCCAAGACCTGCACGCCGGCACGCCGCCCTGGACCTACGACGGCCACGTGCCGCCCAAACCGGATCGAGTCACCGGCTTCACCATCGCCGCCGCCGACGGGCAATTCAAGCCGGCCGATGCTCGCATTGAAGGCGACACCGTGGTGGTGTCGAATGCCGATGTCGCCGCGCCCGTTGCCGTCCGGTATGGGTGGTCGGACGTGCCGGACGGCAATCTCTACGGCCGGGATGAGCAGCCGGTCGCACCGTTTCGGACCGACGATTTTGAGCCCGCGCCCATGGACAATCTGTCGATCGTTCCCTTCGCGGGCGGCCCCGCCTGGCAGGCGACATTTAAGGCGCGGCTGCAGCGAAAGAAGTCGTCAGTTGAATTGATCTTCGACGGCGATTCCATCACCGATTTGTTTCAAACCACGGGCCGAGCCGTCTGGACGAAATCTTACGGCGACCGCCACGCGATCGACTTCGCCATCGCCGGCGACCAGACCGGCCAAGTCCTCTGGCGTCTGCAGCACGGACAAGTCGACGGGCTGTCGCCCAAATTGGTCGTCCTGCTGATCGGCACGAACAACACGATTCGCGACAGCAGCGCGCACATTGCGGCCGGCATTGATGCCTGCGTGCAAGAATATTTGCAGCGATGCCCGACGGCCCACGTGCTGCTGCTGAGCGTCTTCCCTCGTCGCGTCTCGCCGCAGGACGTGCTGCGGACGAAGATCGTGCAAATCAATGAAATTCTCGCAAAGAAGTCGTTCGGCCCGCGCGTCACGCGAGTCGACATCGGGCACCTGTTTGTTGATGCCGCCGGCAACATCCGAACCGATCTCATGCCCGGCGGGCTGCACCCCAATGCCGAAGGGTATCAACAATGGGCGGATGCGATCGAGCCGTATGTCTCACAGTATGTGCCGCACAAGCCTGCGAAGTGACGGCCGATGTGCAGGACCTATTCATGGAGTCATGAAAATGAAAGCAGTTTCCTGGGCGGCCGCGCTTCCGGCGCTCGCTGTGTTGTTCTCGGTCGCTCCCGCGCGGGCGGCGGATGACGTGGCGAATGGGCTGTCGGCCTATGATGTTTCGCGCGACGCGCTGGGGCGTTCCTCCGCCGATTCAATGCCGCTGGGCAATGGGGACATCGGCCTGAACGTGTGGACCGAGCCGAGCGGCGACATCTGCTTCTACCTCAGCAAAACCGACGCCTGGGCCGAAGAAAATCGCGGGCCGCATGCGCTCTTGATGCTGGGGCGCGTGCGGCTGACGCTCTCGCCAAACCCGCTGACGGCCGGCCCGGTCCGGCAGACGTTGCACCTGCATGAAGGCTTCATCGACATCACCGCCGGCGCGGGGGATTTGAAGACGACCGTCCGCCTCTGGGTCGATGCCAACCATCCCGTCGTGCGCATCGATGCGACTTCTGCCCGGCCGCTCTCGATGACGGCCACGTACGAACCGTTGCGGACGAAGCCCGTGCAGCAGGTGAGCCCGGACGTGACGGTGCCCGATCCGCAGGGACGGGTCATCTGGTATCACCACAACGCCAAGGCGGCCGATCCGGAGTTGAAGGATTTCACCTTCGGCGCCGCCCTGGAAGGTGATCAATGCGTGCAAGCCGGGACGACCGCGATCGAATCGGCCCGGGCGGCGACGCAGCAATCGATCCGGGTGCATGCGCTGACTCTGCACCCGGCCTCGCCGCAGGAGTGGCGGCAGCGGTTGGATGAAACCATCAAGGCTACCAACACGATCGCCCCCAACATTGCCTGGGCCGAGCACGCACGCTGGTGGGCTGATTTCTGGAACCGAAGCTGGATCTTCGTGACCGGCGATGACGCGGCAACGACCGTGACGCGCGGCGCGGTGCTTCAGCGCTACATCACCGCCTGCGCGGGTCGCGGCGCGCAGCCGATCAAGTTCAATGGGTCGATCTTCAATGTCGAACACGAAGCGTTCGTCGATTTCGGCAAAGACCCGGCCACGGGGAAGCCGCCCGTGCGTTCCACCGATGCCGACTATCGACGGTGGGGCGGGCAGTACTGGTTTCAGAACACCCGCCCCATGTATTGGCCCCGGCTGATGGCCGGCGACTTCGACATGATGCGACCGCTGTTTCGGATGTATCAGGACATGGTGCCGAAAAACACCGCGCTGGTGAAACAGTTCTACCACCATGACGGCGTCTACTTCGCCGAAACCGCGCCCTGGTATGGCGGCCTCAAGCGGCTGACGAACGACGAGGGCAAATTCACCGATCACTATTTCACGCCCATCCTCGAGCTCACGACGATGATGCTCGACTACTACGACTACACGCAGGATGAAGCCTTTCTGAAGGACACGGCGCTCCCCATCGCCCGAGGCGGCCTGACGTTTTTCCAGCAACATTTCGGCCGCGACGCGAACGGGAAGCTGCTGCTCGATCCGGACAATTCGATTGAAACGTACTGGCGCGTCAGCAATCCTTCGCCCGACATCGCGGGGCTTGGCTACGTCACCCAGCGGTTGCTTGAATTGCCCGAGCGGCTCACGACGCCGCAGGATCGGGCGGATTGGCAGCAGCTACGTGAGATCCTTCCGCCCCTGCCGCGCGGACAGAAGAAAGGGAATGAGGTGCTGCTGCCCTACACCGGCCCGCAGACGGCCAAGATCGGAAACTCGGAGAACCCTGAACTGTACGCGATCTACCCGTTCCGCCTCTTCGGGCTGGGTCATCCGGAACTGCAACTGGCGAAACATACCTACGATGTTCGCATTCATCCGAAGGTGGGATGCTGGGCACAAGACCCCATCTTCGCCGCCTATCTGGGCCTCGCGGATGTGGCGAAGAAAAACGCCGAGCAAATCTTCCGTCGGCAGGATCCGTACATGTCCTTTCCCGGCTTCTGGGAAGCAGCCAACGATTACGATCCCGACGAGGACAACGGCGGCAACGGGGAAAACGTGTTGCAGAAGATGCTCATGCAGTGCGAAGGCCGCCGCATCCTGCTGCTGCCCGCCTGGCCGAAGCAGTGGTCGGCGCGGTTTCGGCTGCACGCGCCGTACCGCACCGTTCTGACGGGACGCGTTGAGCAGGGAAGACTCGTGGAGCTGGACGTCGAGCCGGCGGATCGGAAGAAGGATGTGGTGATCGCCGCGCCGGACGCGTCGCGGTGAGAGTCGCCCGCGCGTCAGCCGTTACGGCAGGACGGGCTGGGGTACCTGCGACGGGTCTTTCGGGCACTTCACGGTCTGGAGTTGCTGACCTTGCGGATCGAGCAGCCGCACCCAGTGATTCGATGCGCCGGGGCGCTTGATTTCGATCGCCT
>JBQCCH010000616.1:0-3226 GCA_051962375.1 Tepidisphaeraceae bacterium | reverse complement strand
GGGATTTACAATCGATCTGTTAATTACGTTGAGAAGAAAGCGCCGTTTCGCCTGCGCGGCAACGATCGCTCACATTGAGATGCATCGTATGTCCGCAGGGCGTCGATCGCTCTAAAACAGAGGGTGATGAAGCGGCCAGAGGCGGCCATGCCTCTGCCCGCAACGCGATCCGCGAATGAGGCAAAGCGCAGCTTTCAGCGTGAGCCAGCGGTTCAATGCAAATCGACGCAGAATCCCACAGGCGCAAACCGAGCGGCTGCCGCCAAACGAGCGTTGATCGGGACATGTTTTCCTCCTGCTCCATCGAGGCGATGGATCGTTCTCGGCTCGCCGACTCCGCGACGCGACCGCACTCCTTGCCGCGCCCTTAGCCACTCGCACGGCCGCCAGCCGCACGCCCTGGGCACCTTCCCAACTCACTGCGAAATGATGGTATAATGAGTGGCAATTTGTCTCAATAGAAAATTCAATTTTTTAGTTCGGCGTCGTCCGAGGTTGTGAATCCCACGCGACCCGAGGCGGCGAAAAGTACCTGCCTCAAACGGTGGGATCGTAAAAAATAGTCTTTTATTCGGGGAATTATCGTCGCGCCGTGGCCGAATGGGATGAAGGGCCTCGAAAATAGACTGAATAATGTGTGAGACAATAATGATGCGACAATAGCAATTCTGTCGTGAATTGTATTGACTCTGTCGAGGGCGTTGATAAGTTTTGGCATCATAAGGCGCGTCGTCTGGCGGACGGGCGTCTCGCGGAGCTTCAAGTCAATCTTTGCCTCACAAGACGTGCGGAGATGCGTTTGTCGTCCATCCAGTCAAGGCTACTGTCGCCGCTTGCGGCGACCCTGCGTCGTAGTGCCGGTGCGGTCGGCGGTACCCCGGTTTCCGAGGGGTTGCGCGACGCCAAGTCCCCCGTAACCAGCACCGTGGCGGCCAGCCGTTGCTTTCGTCGCGGCATGGTGTCACTACGCCTTGCGGTTGTTTTAGCGGTCATTGCGATGATTGCGATCATCGTCTGGACGTGGCAGGCAACCCGTCCCGCAAGCTCGGACGGCAGACAGCAGATTGTCGTCTGGAATCTCACGATGATGGGGCCGAGCGTTGAACTCGCGCTGCATCAGTTCGAAACGGAAAACCCGCAATACCGCGTTGTCTACAGTGCGTCGGTCGCTCCGAATACAACGACCGACGGCCAACGGCTGTTGACGGCGATCGCCGGGGGTGTGCCGCCGGACTTGATGATGTTCGATCGATTCGCGATCCCCGAATGGGCGGCACGCGGCGCACTGACGGAGCTGAGTCCGTTTCTTGCCGCGCAGGATGCGAAGGACCCCGATCGGATTGATCTGTCGCAGTACTATCCCTGGACGATCGAAGAGGGGAGCTATCGCAAACCGGGCACAACGGAAAAAGCCGGGATTTATGGCATTCCGGTGACGGTGGATTGCCGCTTGCTGTTTTCGAATGCCAGCCAATTGCGGCAGGCGGGCATGGTCGATCCGGCCACCGGCGAGCCCCGGCCGCCGCGAACATGGGAAGAACTCCGCGATGTCGCCAATCGTCTCACCATCCGGGACAAAAGCACGGGCAATCTCGTCCGGCTGGGATTCGCGCCGAATGTCGGCAACAGTTGGCTTTACATGTACGCCTGGCAGGCGGGCGGCGATCTGCTGAGCAAGGATGGGACGCGCGTCACCTTCGATACGCCGCCGGTGCGTCGCGCCCTGCGTTTCATCACTGACCTGTTCGATGACCTCGGCGGCGTCACGAAAGTCGACGCGTTTGAGTCCAGCTTTCAGGAGGGCGGGCCTCTGGATCCATTTCTGACGGGGAAATTGTCGCTGAAAATCGATCACACGTTCGCGCTTCAGCAGATGATCAATTGGAAGCCGGACATGGATTTCATCACGTCGCCGGCGCCGATTCCCGCGGATCGACTCGCGGCGGGGAAGAAGCCGATCACTTGGTCGGGCGGATTTTCCTTCGTTATCCCGGCGGGCGCGAAGCAGGCGACGGGGGCCTTTAAGCTGCTGCAGTTTTTGACGAGCCACCGCACGTACATGTCACTGCAACAGAGCGACCGCGAAGCAATGGCCGCCGAGGGCCGGCTGTATTTGCCGACGCCTCACCCTAATCGGCATTTCTTCGAAGAGATTGAGCAGAAGTGGGTGTCTGGTGATCCCAGCGTGCCGCCGCGCATCAAGCAGGCGTATGCCGTCATTAAGCAGATGCTGCCCGAGGCAAAAATCCGGCCTCCCTCGCCCATCGGGCAAGTGCTGTGGAACCAGCACGTGCGCGCGATGGATGCGGCCATCAACCATGCTTACGCGGGCATCGTAAAGGACAAGGACGCCGAAGTGCAGCATGCACTGGCAACCATGCAGGCCGACGCCCAGGCGCAGCTCGACACCTTTCTAAAGCCGCTGCCGCCCACTACGGTGAATTGGACGACCTACTTCTGGGCCTATGGCGGGATCATCGGCGGGGCGGCGGTTGCGACCTACGCGGCCTACCGCCGCAATCGACGCACGCACGGGTATCATCGCCGCGAAGTCGGCGCCGCGCTGATGTTCGTCAGCCCCTGGCTCATTGGCTTCATTTGCCTGACGGGCGGACCGATCCTCTTCAGCATCGTCACGAGCTTCACCCGCTACGACGTGTTGAGCCCGGCCCGCTACGTGGGGCTTGAAAATTATCGCAATCTATTTGCCGACGATGTGTTCTACACCAGCCTGGGCAACACGGCCTACATGGTGCTGCGTCTGCCGCTGGTGATGGCGCTCGGCCTGGCAATTGCGATGCTGCTCAATCGCTCGATGCGCGGCATTGGCGTGTACCGCACCGCGTTTTTCATGCCGTCCATCGTGCCTGTGGTTGCAAGTTCGTTGCTTTGGATTCTGCTGCTCAATCCAAACTTCGGGGCGATCAATGCGGCCCTGTCCTGGGTCTTCTCGACGGCGCCCTCTCATGCGATCGAAATGCTAATTGGCCGATTGCTGGGCCATCCGGTGCGGTTTGTTCCGCCCGGGTGGCTGCAGGATGCGCGGTGGAGCAAGCCGTCACTGATTCTCATGAGCCTCTGGAGCGCCGGTGGCGGCATGATCATTTGGCTGGCGGGGCTGCAATCCATTCCGCGCCAGCTTTACGAAGCCGCCGAAATTGATGGCGCCGGCGCCTGGGGCCAGTTCAAGCATGTGACGCTGCCGATGCTGAGCCCCTACATCTTG
>JBQCCH010000615.1:0-3570 GCA_051962375.1 Tepidisphaeraceae bacterium | reverse complement strand
TTTGCCCACGCCGTTGCGGCCCATGATCGCCGTCACCTCGCCGGGGGGCATCTTCATGGAAACGCCGCGCAGGCTCTGGACGTTGCCGTACGAGAAATTGATGTTTTCGATCGTGAGCATAAATGAATCGTCCCGTGGGCGCTGTTAACGGCCGAGATAAGCTTCGATCACGTCGGGGTTTTGCTGCACCTGATCCATCGAACCGTCGGCGAGCACCTTGCCCTCATTGAAAACCGTCACGCGAGAGTTCAGCTTGCGGACAAAATCCATGTCGTGCTCGATGACGATGATCGTGTGTGAGCCCTTCAATTCCAGCAGCAGCTCGGCGGTGAGTTCGGTTTCGTGATCGGTCAGGCCGGCCGCCGGCTCGTCGACAAGCAGCAGCTTCGGGTCGGCCACGATCAGCATGCTGATCTCCAGCCATTGGCGTTGGCCGTGGCTGAGGTATTTCGCCTGCTTGTTGCGATGCTCGATGAGGTGCACCCGCTCCAGGATGGAATGAATGCGTTCGCGTTGCCGCGTCGATTCTTTGCCCCACAGATTGGGAAACACCGAGCGCCGGCCGGGCAGGGCGAGCTCCATGTTTTCGTAAACGGTCAGGCTGTCGAAGATCGTCGGCGTCTGGAATTTTCGCCCGACGCCCAGCCGGGCAATGTCTACGTCGGCCATGTGGGTGATGTCTTCGCGGGCGAAGTAGACTTTCCCCTGCGACACGCGCGTTTTGCCGCTGATGACATCGCACAGCGTGGTTTTCCCCGCGCCGTTCGGGCCGATGACCACGCGGAGGTCGTTGAAGTGCACGCCGAATGATTCGATGTCCAGCGCCTTGAAGCCGTCGAACGAGACGACGACGTTGTGCAGATACACGATGTGGCTGTCGACCTTGCTGAAATCGGGCGTCGGCGTTTTGTGCGGGGCCTGGGTTGCGGTCATTGCATGCTCCCTTCGCCAACGACGGCGGACATATCTTCAAACGCCAGTTCAGGCTTCTTCGGCGACTTAGACAGGGTCTTGGCCAGGATCGCGAACCCCGCGATCAGGCCGATCATCAGCACGTATTTCCACTGCAGCGGGCCGACCCGCGGAATCGTGCCGATCGATTCATTCAGAAAGGCCGGCATCAACGCCAGCGCCTCGGCGATGACGAACAGGCAAATCACGATCATCGGCGCCACTTTCGCCACCCCACGCAGCGAGTGGCCGGCCCGCATGTCTTCCTCAAGCTTGTCCCACAACCCGCCGAGCCCGTCAGGGAAAAAGAGCACGACCGACACATAAATGCCGCCGAGGATGAAGGGCCACGCGTCCGGGATGTCCGATGTCAGCGAGGCCATCGCGTACGAAACGACCAACGCGCCCAAAATCGATCCCCACAGCCGCCCGCGCCCGCCGACCGCGACGAGCACCACCATGTTGATGGAGGCTTCCACGTTCATGTTCTGCGGCGTGATGATGCCCACCTGCGGGGCGTACAACGCGCCGCCGATGCCCGCCAGCACACCCGCCACCGCGAAGGCGAACACCTTAAACGCGTACGGCCGGTAGCCGGCGAAATAAAGGCGCGTTTCCTTGTCGCGGATCGCCACCAGCACCCGGCCCAGCCGCGAGCGCGTGATGAAGAGGCACGCCAGGTAGCCGATCAGGATCATCAGCACGGTCGTCAAATACAGGCCCAGGATCCAGACGCGATCGGAGGTCATCGCCTTGCTGAAATTGGTCAGGCCGTTCGTGCCGCCCAGCAGCATTTCGTTGCGGCTGATCGTGAGCCACGCGCCCCATGCGACGGCTTGCGTGACGATCGAAAAATAAACGCCCCGCACGCGGCTGCGCAGGATGAAGAATCCAAACACCGTCGCCACCACGGCCGGCACCGCGACGATGGCGGCCATCGTGAACGCCAGCGAGTGAAACGGCCGCCAGAACGGCGGCAGGGGGTTGGCGTGACCGTAGTACGCGAACGACAGGAACTGCGGCACGGCGTAGATGCCGCCCCCTTCGGGCAGACTCAGGTGCATTGCCATCGCATAGCCGCCCAGGCAGAAGAACAACGCCTGGCACAGCGACAGCAAGCCCGTGTAGCCCCAGATCAAATCAATCCCCAGGGCGACCAGGCACAGGCACAGGTACTTGCCCAGCATGTTCACCTTGTAGTCCGGCACGATGCCGCCCAGATTCAGCAGCGGCACACCGACGATGAACAGCGCCAGCACCAGGCCGATCGCGGTCCATCGGAGGGTTTTGATCGTACGTTCGCGCGCCGGCGAATCGAGCGTCGAGAGAGAAACGTCGTGAAGCGGCACCATGCTCCCGGTTGATGACTCAGCGTGATCAGACATCGGCCATGCGCCCCCGCGGCGGGAAGAGGCCGGCCGGGCGCCATTGCAGGAAGACCACGACCAGCGCCAGCACCAGCACTTGCCCCACCACCGAACTGCTGGACGCCATCGCGGGGATGTAGGTCAGGCCGGCCTCGAAATATTTCGCGAGGAAGCCCAGCCCGAATCCCGCCCAAATCGCCCCGGCCAAGGCGCCGACGCCTCCGACAACCACCACGAGAAAGCAGTTGACGATGTATTCCTGGCCGATGGTCGGATTGATCTTGTTGTAAAGCGGCACGACCACGCCGGCCAACCCCGCCAGGCCGGCGCCGAAGGCGAAGGTCATCGCGTCCACGCGGCGTGTCGGCACCCCGGCGGCGGCGGCCATCTCGCGGATCTGCGTCGTCGCCCGCAGCAGCAGGCCCAGCCGGGTTCGGTTCACCACGAAGTACACCAGAATGATGCACACGATGCAGAACGCGACGATGTACAACCGATTCAGCGGGAAGATCAGATCGGGCATCACTTCGACGCCCCCCTCCATCCAGTGGGGCGGCTTCACCGAAAGATTGTCGCCGAACAGCACGCGTGCGAGCTGGATCAGGATGAGCCCGATGCCCCACGTCGCCAGCAGCGTTTCCAGCGGGCGGCCATACAGGTGACGGATCACCAGCATTTCGCACAGCCACCCAATGAAACCCGCCACCAGAAATGCCGCGGGAATCGCGATCAATGGATAATAATCAAACGCGCCGGGCAGATGGTTTTTGAAGAATTCGCTGACGACGTACGTGGTGAACGCCCCGACCATCATGAACTCGCCCTGAGCCATGTTGATCACGCCCATCAGTCCGAAAATGATCGACAATCCCAAGGCCAAGAGCACCAGGATGCTGCCGGTGGAGATGCCGTAAAACGTGTTGCGAATGAGGCCGAGCCGGGTTTGGTAGCTTTCGTTGGCGGCGATCGCCTCCTGCACCGCGCCCGCCAGGGTCTTGTCGGCTTTCACGGCCGGGAGCGCGGCGGCGTTTTGAAGGCTTCCCAGCGCCGCGTCGGACGTCAATTCCTTCAGCGTCTTCGCGGCGGCCAACTGCTGGGTGGGTGTTCCCTTGATGATCTCGATCCGGGCAATCGCCGACCGCAGCGGCCGCGAGAACGGCCCGGTCGGGGCCGCGTCCAACTGCTTGTGCAGCGCCGGCAGCAGCGATTCATCGGTTCGGTCGGCGGCGCTCAGGATCGATTCCTTGCGCTT
>JBQCCH010000614.1:0-2408 GCA_051962375.1 Tepidisphaeraceae bacterium | reverse complement strand
CGCAGTCGTCGATGGCCTTTTGAATTGCCTCGGTATTGAGCGTTTGCCCATCGCCGACAGCGCCGACATTCGCGACATCCACATCGGCGGCCCGTGCGCTGGTGCGGGCCAACAACATCAGCAAGGCAAAGCTCGTCACCGGGAGATATTTTCGCATAAAACCGCCCTCAACCCCGTCCGCTTGGCTCAATACCGCCGTTACTGGGGAAGAAACCGCACGACATGAAATTCGGCCCCGCTGAGTGCGACCATCAACGTCACGATCAGCCAAAGTCCGGTCGCGAGTGCTTCGCCAAAGATCAGGCCGATGAAGAATGGCTTCAGGTCGTTGAAGAGTTTGGCGCCGCCGAAGCGGAGGATCACGACTTTCGCACCCCAGCCCAGGAATAGACTGAACCAGGCGCTTTGGATGTACCAGCTTTGAGCCATCAGGAAGCCGACCGGCAGGAAGGGCCAGCCCGCGAATCGCCAGGTGAGCGCCTGGAGCACTCCCATGATGCCGATGCCGACGCCGACCTGCGTCCAGACGCTGTAGGCGGTTGCCGGGAAAACGCCTCGCCCGACCGCGGTGGGAAAATCAACCAGAAACGTTTGAGGCCAATTACGCAGCCCCCAGACATTCAGCATGCCGTTCGGGCTGTCGGTCATTGGGATCGCGTAACGGTAGTAGCACCAGAGCGACGCGATCCCACAGGCGAGGACCGTGACCGCGAGCGTCGACCCGAGCAGCGAAGCGATGCCGCGCCGCGGCCGGGCGCCTTCATCGTCGGTGGCGTCGATGACATTCAGCCCGTGCATGGCAAAGGTGAGCGTATTTTCTTTGGCGGCCTGCATGAATCCGTAATGGCCGACGCCGTAGAGGTAGGCGTCGCGCGGGGTGATCAGCGTGGCGGGGAGCGATTTGAGAAACGTATCGAACGGGATATGCACGCGGGCGAAAGCGAGCCCGGTTTCCGCGACCACGCGGGCGGTGATGACGTCGGCCATCACGATCATCAGCACGATGGCGGCGGCCAGCCAGGGCGTGCAGCCGACGCCGATCAGCCACGCGAGCATCCCGCCCAGGCCCAAAATCAGCCCGATGGACGCCGCCCGATACGAAACAAAGGCCCCTTGAGCGTCGCCCGGCCGCGATCGCCCGACCAGGGCGCGCAGAACCATCCACCAGTGCGAGCGGCCGATCCACAAAATGCCGGCAAGAAAAGCGAAGGACGCGCCGGTCGCTTGATCGACAAACGCCGCGTCGGGCAAAAAAGTGTGTGCTGGATCGATCGCCCACCGCAGCAGCGCAATGAGGATCGCCGTCGCGAAGAGGCTGAAGCTGACGCGCGTGGCGGCAAAATAAGAGACGCCCAGCATCGTGAAATAGATCGTGTTCGACTTAATCCACCCGGGCAGGTAAATCCATGGTTCTTCCGACAACACGCCGGTCAGGTCATATCGAAACGGGATCACGGGCACGACCTGCGGGAAGTAGGCATTGAGCACCGTGAAGCTTTGGATCGTCAGCACCAGCAGCGCGCCGATCCAAAACCCTTTGGCGCGGAACACGTCGTTCAGCATTTTGCCCCGTGCCGGCGGGGCGACGAGCATGGTCTGCAACTGGGCAATGGGGAAGGCCAATCGCTCGTTGACTGTCCACTGGTAGCGCAGGATGAACGCCAGCGACATGAGCGTCGTGAGGAAGGCGGCCACGAACGCGCCCCACAACATCGCAGGGTGAAGCCAACTGCTCCACGGAATCGGCTCGGCCGACTGCAGCCGGGCATAGAAGCCGCTCACTACACGCTCGCTGTCGCCGTGCTCGAGCGATTTTACCGCAAACATCCACCGCGGCAGATGCATGTTGAGGAACAGTTGCTTGTACGCCGGATCAGTGCCAGTGAAGCTGAAGGGAGCGACCGGCATCGGGATCAGCTGGCGCATCAGCCCCTGGGAAGGGATCGAGCAGCTCACCAGCGCCATGGCCATCACCACCGACAATTCGCCCGGCGACAGCGCCCACCGGGGCGCGAACCGATGCAGCGGCCCATTCACCAACAGCACGATCCCCATCAGTGCCAGCGTGACAATCGGCGGAAAATAACTGCCGACCAGGAAGCTGTTGTCGACGACGTAATCGTTATACGGCGCCACCACCGCGATGACGATCGCGATCAGCAGCCCCAATCCGATGGAACGCCAAGTGATAAGGCGAGATTTGCGTACCGGTCCGCCGACAGGTAGGTCCACGGGCCAAGCGTCTTGGCATTGATGCCGATTGTCAAGTCGGCTCAGGTCGCGCTGACGCAACTCATCGCCCGCAGGAGGGCGTCGAGCAGTTGCGGCGGATCGATCGGCTTGCACGCGTAGTCGGAACAACCCGCGCCGATGCACGTTTCACGATCGCCCGCCAGGGCGTTGGCGGT
>JBQCCH010000613.1:0-2327 GCA_051962375.1 Tepidisphaeraceae bacterium | reverse complement strand
GAGGACAACCATTTCCACGTGCCCGGCGCCGCGATTCTTCTCGCCGGCGATGCCAATTTCTGGTTTGAGAGCGGTCCCGTCGATGATGTCACGATCCGGCGCAACACGTTCGACGAATGCAACTTCGGCGTCTGGGGCCGGGCGGCGATTGACATCGAGCCTGTGATCCACACGAATTATCGCGGGCGTGCGTGGTTTCATCGCAACATCAGTATCCTGAACAACACCTTCCGCGCGTCCGACGGCCGCGTGATCAGCGCGGCCTGCGTGGACGGTCTGACCGTGGAGGGCAACGACATCGTCTGGACAAACGGCCCCGACTATCCGGCACGGCATCGCCACGCGGAGCCGATCCACACGGAACACTGCCGGCACCTGCGGATTAATCCGCTTGCTCCCGCCGCCGGCCCGGATCGCCCGGTGACCACGGCGCGCCCTGTAGGGGTTTGAATTCGGAGGCTTCGGAGGGACATGGCATGAAATGCATCCACGCACTGCTGGCCGCCCTGGCGATCCTCGCCCTGGGCATCACCCCCACCGCGAATGCCGATACCGCGGGCCGGCCCTTTGATCTGCAGGGCTTCATCACCAGCGCGGTCAATTCCGGGAAGAAAGAGATCCGCATCCCCGCAGGTCGCTACCGGGTTACCCCCAAGCGGGGCGTGCACCTGTCGCTGCGCGACTTGAAGAATGTCACCATCGACGCCCGCAATGTCGAAATGATCTGCACGCAGACGACCCTGGCGCTTGAGATTCAGCATTGCCAGAACCTGACGATCCGTGGCCTGACGATTGATTACGACCCGCTCCCCTTCACGCAGGGCCGCATCACCGCCGTCGCGCCGGACCACAGCTGGCTGGAATTCCAGGTGGCGGACGGATACCCGGATCAGAAGCCTGTCGTCCGGATCGAAATTTTCGATGGCCAAACACAGCTCTTAAAGACGCCGACCGATTTCGGATGGCAGCCCTTCGTTTCATTGGGGAATCATCGCTATCGCGCGCTTCGCCGGGCTGGGTATCGGCATAACCCAGCCGTCGACACCGAGGCCGTCGGTGACATCCTCGTCACCAACAACAGCTACGCCCCCGATGGCGAAGCCGCCCATGCCGTCGTCAGCACCGATTGCACCGGGCTGCGCCTCGATCACGTGAGCGCCTACGCGTCGAACTGCTTCGGCTTCCTGGAAAATGGGTGCGACGGAACGGTTTACCAATCCTGCGTCATCGACCGCTGCCCGCAGGAGCGGGATCTCGTGAAGCGGGCGCTGCCCCGCCTGCGCTCGCTCGATGCTGATGCGTACCACAGCGTCAATGCCGTTCGCGGGCCCGCGATTCTGCAATGCACCGCCAAATTCCAGGGCGACGACTGCGTCAACATCCACGGCCAATACTTCATGATCATGGAGGCCAAGGGGACGACGCTTCGCGTGTTGGCCAGCGGGAAGGTGAACATCTCGCCGAATGACCCGGTTGAACTGCTCAGCTACGGCGGCCGCCGCCTGCCCGATGCGGTCGCCACCTCGATCGTGCCCGACGGTGCGATCACGCCCGCCGAGCGTGAATTCCTCTCTCACCAGGAAATGGACGCCGGCATTCGCAGCCAGGGATTGAAAGATGCCTACCGCATCACGCTGAACCGCGCCGTGGCCGCCCCACGCGGTTCACTCATCTGTTCATCGAAACGCATCGGCAACGGGTTTCGCGTCGAAGGGTGCGATTTCGGCTTCAACCGCTCTCGCGGCATCTTGATCAAGGCGAGCAACGGCACCGTTCTGGACAACACCATCGTCGGCACCTGGGGGCCGGCCGTTCTGGTGTGTCCGGAGTTCTGGTGGCTGGAGGCGGGTAGTTCGAAGAATGTGCAGATCCGCAACAACACCATCCGCGACTGCCGCGATGTCGGCATCAACGTCTACGCCACCGGCGGCAGCGGCGATGTCGCGCCGGCGGGCGCTCACGCGCAGATCACGGTCGCAGGCAACACCGTCCGCAACACCTTCGCGCCCAATATCTGCATCACCTCAACCACGGGGCTCGTCCTGAAAGACAACCGCTGCACCGATCCGGCCACCGGACGCCCCAGCAGCTTGCCGCGCAATCCCGCGTTCGCAAAGCCGAATCTGCCGCTGGTCATGACCCTGAACTGCTCCATCGCCTCTTCCGCAACGCCCGAACTTCCGCACTGACGCCCGATCCCATGAACGGCACCTTCACCAACCCCATCCTGGCCGGCGATTATGCCGATCCTTCGATCATCCGCGTGGGCGACGTTTACTACATGACCCACTCGTCATTCCCGTACGGTCCGGGATTGCTCCTCTGGC
>JBQCCH010000612.1:0-2653 GCA_051962375.1 Tepidisphaeraceae bacterium | reverse complement strand
TGGAGCGCTTCATGAAACGCCGCGTACGCCTCAAATTCATCATACGCCGCCATGTAGGGCCCATCATGCAAGCAGGTGACGCCCCTGAAAATCGCGTAGTGTTTCGCCGGCCCCAGTTCGCTTTCCCAGAGATTCACATTGTGAAAGAAGCTGGCCAGGAGCACGTTCGCCTGTTCGAGGAAAAAGCGATCGCCTCCGATCTTGAACACCTGAAGGCAAACGACGATGCCCCAAGCGACCGTGTTGAATTGATACCCGACGGAAAACCCATGATCGGCCAACGCGCGAATGGCGGCTTCGGCTTCAGCGAGATAGCGCCGGTCGCCCGTGAGCGTAAACGCCTGGATCATCACATACGCATACAGGCCGCCGACATCGGTCTGCCCGGCTTCGCCCGGCTTGCGGTTTTGCCGGATGACCTCCAGCGTCACCAGGTTGAACATCACCGGCCAGACATAGTGAAAATGCCGCGCGATCCGGATGCCGTATTCAAGGCAGCGCAGAAACAGCTGCTTCGCTTCCGGGTCTCCCGCCAATGCGAGCCTGCACAGATTCATCAACGGGTGATACACGTACCAGGAATCCGATTGATCGGCGTCTTGGTCCGGTCCGACCGTCGCCAGGTACCGTCGCAGAATGCCCAGTTTCGGATCGAAAAAGTTCGGCACCGCCGCACGCAATCGCTCCCGAATCGGCACCGCCGCGCCGCTCCAATGCGCATAATCGTCCACCGCCAACAGCACCGAGAGCTGCACCATCGAATCCGGATATTCGCTGGAAACGTAGGGATGCAGATACAGATGCCCCTGTTGCTCGAGCGAGCACTTGGACGAATGGCTAAGGTCACGCACCGTTGCCGCGGCCTTGGCGGGCCAATCGCGGTAGGCGGTGGGCGGGATGTCCAAGTGCCGATAGATCTTCGCCGTCGCATCCAGGAAGAAGGCGGCCGACTCACGATTGTTGGCCGGATTGCGATCGCTCAGCCGGACGAAGGCATCACACAGGCTCACCTCGCGACCGGCTGCGAGCGCGTGCTCGTCGGACGGCGGGGGCGTAAAACCCATGCCCGGCCAATTGTGCCCGACGACGCCCTCGGGGCGGGTGCGATTCTGCTGACAATACGCGTTCAGGGCCGTGAGATTCTGCAGATAAAAGCACGTTCCCGCGCTGGGCTCCGTGATGCTGAAGTACAGACACCCCATGGCCGAGCCGCGTTGCGTCGCGTGCACGATGCCGCGCGTGGCGGCCGGCTGGTTTTGCGCGTCGATCGGATAGATGTTCCATGGCTGGGGCGGCATAAGCAGCGGGGCCGCGGGCGTCAGACTCACCGTAAGCCGATACAGCGGCTCGTCCGAATCCAGGATCGCGAGTGCGGCGTTGAACTCGCCCATGGTCGTGCCCGTCGCTCGAACGCCGACGCCGTGCTCAGACCGCGTGAAGTCACGCAACCGCAGATCGCCGTCGGGCGAGTAGATGCCGCGCATTGCCACGCCGACGCCGTCACGAAAGCGCGCAACGACCCAGAGCACCTCGCGGCCGAGCAGTACTTCAAGGGTGACGCCATTCAACGGAAACGTGGCGAGCGGTTTGGCGCGTTCATTCAATTCGGCGGGGACGGCCAGCGTGTGAGGGCGTAGGCCGTGGATGGGCGCCAGCACGTCCCATTGGCCTGGCAGTTGTGCGATCGGTTCCTCCGACATGGCCGAACGTCTCGTGTAACCGTGACTCTGGTAACCGTGTAATGAGGCTGAATCTCCGGCTGACCGTTGCGCTGCCCGCACCATTTGCGGCAGGGCAGTGCCCTGTCAGAACCGTAGCCCGACAGGGCGGCAATTTTCGCGGCGATTTAGAGAAATTAATGGGCCGCAGCGGGCGTTGGCGCTGCCGGGGCGGCGGCCTGGACGGGCGGGGTTGCAGGGTGCGTCGTCGGCAAGGGCGAAAGCGGTGCGTCCGCCGCCCGCGGCCGCAGGTGCTCGGCCACGGTCTTGTGAGCGATCTCACGGATCAATGCAGCGTCCGATTCACTCATCGTTGAAGGGCGAAACGCATTGCCGCGCACGTCGCCGAAGAAAAACTCATACCACACACACGCCCCCAGGTATCGGCCGATGACGGTGGAGTGCTTGCGATCCGGCACGAGCTTCTGCACGCCCGCAACCCGGTCCCACGTGTAATTCACGTTCAGCTCGTGATCCTGCGGCGGATAGGCGGGGTAAACGTACGTCGACGGATCGACCGGCAGAATCGAAGGCTGCCAGCGCGCATCCTCCCGCACGTTCTGAAATGCCGTCCCCGTCGGGATCAGGCCGGCCGCGTTTTCGTGGCGGGCGAGCCACCGATAATCGTCGTGAAGCCGGTGATACATCTGCGGCTGATCGAAGCCATTTTTAAAAACCGGATGATCGGTCCGGTAGGCCCAGGTCTCATGAATCAGCAGCTTGGCCTGCGGGGCGTATCGGTGGATGTAGGCCACCAATTGGTCGGCGTAAGGCTCAAACGTCTCCGGCCGATAGCTCAGGATCGATGCCTGCTGAATCGTGACGTAATCCCACGGCTGCGATTCCAGCAGTTCGCGGAGGCTCACCTTGCGCGACGTGCCATCGACGCTGATCTTGTACGGCTTGCCGGCAGGATCGTTCGGATTGGCTTCGAA
>JBQCCH010000611.1:0-2597 GCA_051962375.1 Tepidisphaeraceae bacterium | reverse complement strand
AGCACTTCACGCATGGCTTCGATCGTGACCCGCTTCGCAGCAACGTACGGATCGTGTCCATCCCTCCCGATGATCGCCCAGTAATCCTTTTTGCCATCCCGCACCTCCAACGACGAGGCACGCGCCACTGTCTGAACAAGAGCATCAACGCAACCATCCAGACTTACCGAGTTCATGTGACGGCACTGTGGGCAGTTCGCGACGTGAGAGTGCGCGACCACTTCGAGCATGTGTTCGCGGGGCGGTCCAAGTTGAAACTTGAATCGCTTCAATACAGTGATCAACTCTATGGCTGTGCAGTCGCAGTGCTTGCACAGATCGTCAAAGGCTTCTTTAAGCTCGTTTTGAAGGATGGAGTCTGCAATCACGGCTTCAATCAGCAATGGAGGGCTTCTCTTGATCTGCCCTACCGCTTTCGATTTGTGAAGCTCGACGTTGGAGACGAAAGCGAAGCAGTTTATTCGTCCTGAGAACTGCCGTTCCAGATGAACAAACCGTGCGATGCTCTTACGCAACTGCTGGTCTGACCATACCCATCCACCGTCTTCAAACTTCTTTGTCTTGATCTGCATGGCATCGAACAGACCGTCCGCCCTCTCTGCGAGGACATCTTCGTGCTGTTCGCACCAAATTGCGGTGTAAGGGAGATCGCCACGGAGCGCGCCGGTGATGACCACAACGCCATGGGCGTGTTGGTATTTGACATTGCGCTGCATCTGATCGCCGACATCAGACAGATCGCGAGCATCGGTTGGCGAGATTGTAATTGGCGGGCCAGACATCCCTTCTCAAAATGCTACCGAATGCAGGCAAAACATTTAAGTTAGGCTTCGCATTAGCGACAGGCAGTGGTTTCGCGGCGGTCACTTGCGCGCTCGATGCGACGGCCGTGGCATGAAGTGTGAATGCCGGGACTGAACCCATCACCCATTCCGGTCGTCCACCCTATGTTTGTCAGCCGAGGCCCATGTCCGCTATGATGTCGAGCAGCCGGGCGTGGCGTAATTGGCAGCCGCAACGGACTTAGGATTTTTGAGTGCCCTAGCAGCGATGCCGGTGGTAGAACGTCTCAAAGTCGGTGAATCCCCTGCTGGCCGAGGCCAGCGAGGCAACGCCGAGCCAAGCCACTGGGCGACCAGCGGAAGGTGTAGAGGCTCGACGGGACGCACCCCTCGCGGGTGAAGGCAGAGTCCAGACCACGAACCCGATCATCCTGATCGGGACGGCGAAAGCCGAAGTGCGTACGAAAATCCGTTGACCCAAAAGGTCGTGCGGGTTCGAGCCCCGCCGCCCGGACTTACCCTCCAGATGGCTATCGAGAAGGCATTTTTGCTCGATTGGACGCAGGTCGCCGAATGGCGCGACGTGGTGGTTGATGCAGCACTAACATTATTTGCGCCTGCTCATGATCGCACATGGCTTTTGTCACGTAAGCCCGACACAATAGCGTGGGACACACACGAGTGGTACGAACCACTTTGTATTGAATCTGGTATCCAAGACGATCAAGACTTCCTTCGTACCTTCGGGCGGAAGTTGCCTGATCTCTTCGAAAATCTTCGAGCAGTTCATCTGTGCCGTCCGCTGGATTTCAATACATACAAGACCCGAGGGATCGTTCGCCTTGATCCCGTTGAAATGCAAGCCTCCCTTTCGGCATTCCTGATGTCCGAGCATCCAGACCTGAGCCAGTCTGACATCGACAGAGCTATCGTTTGTGCAGGCAGGGGCCTCGCGACCAAACAGGCGAAGGTGTTCTTCGCTATTGATGAGCGGTTTATGCTTGAGTTCGCCGGTCACTATGCAGTGTTCGGGAGCGAATACCAGTTGGACATCGCCGCCAGACTCGGAACTGGGAACTTTGATTATCGGCAGACTTTACAAAAACGGGGACGGCCAGCTTACGTCGTTCTGCATCTGCCGTTCGCCGTTCTGACCGACGATGATCTCAAAGACTTGGCCGGTGACTTGCTCCCAGCAGCAATTTCGTCGTTGCATCTGGGTGTAAGCAACTTGTGCCTCACAGGATCGGGCTGGGACATCTCTATGGATGTTCCACCCGAATGGGTGCAGGAAGTGGTGCATGCCCCGCATGCCAAGTGACGCTGGGCAACGTAGAGCAGTCGCACCCCACTCTGCGCCCCACATTCAGCGAAACGCTGTGATTCCCTTACATTTTCAGCCATACAAGTCGGACTTAAAATCCGTTGTCCCAAAAAGGACGCGCAGGTTTGATCGCCCCCCCCCCGATGGTGCTCCTATAGTCGGAAGGATCACGATTGGAACTTACTCCGGAGCAACCGATGGAGATTCAACGCGCTGGATCGAAGCCTTCGAATAAAGGCCCTTCCGACTGGTTTACCGGCATGGTCCGCATCGACACCCCGTTCGACCGCTCGGAGCCGGCCCGCGTCAGCGGCGCTGTGGTCACCTTCGAACCCGGCGCCCGCACGGCCTGGCACACGCACCCGCTCGGCCAAACCCTCATCGTCACCAGCGGCGTGGGATGGGCTCAGCGCGATGGCGGCCCGGTCGAAGAAATCCGTCCCGGCGACATCGTCTGGTTCGCCCCGGGGGAAAAGCACTGGCACGGCGCT
>JBQCCH010000610.1:0-3227 GCA_051962375.1 Tepidisphaeraceae bacterium | reverse complement strand
GCACCATGGGGACAAGGCCCGCGACCACAACCTGAGGCTGGCCCAGACGCTGCGGCAGGCGGGCATCGCCACCGACATGGACCTCAGCGGCCGGGCGATCAAGGCGCAGTTCAAGATGGCCGACCGGGAAAATGCGCGATTCGTGGTCGTCGTCGGCGATGACGAGCTGGCCAAGCAATGCGTGCAGCTGAAGGACCTGCAAAGCGGCACGCAGACGAGCGTCGACGAAGCCAAGCTCATCGAGACGCTTCGCGCCGGGTGACCGCAGCAGGTCGCGCGGCCGGGGTACCACGGGGTCAGCGTTACTTCACGCAGTAGTCGATGAGCCGGGCGACTTCACTGCGCAGATCGCGACGGTGGACGATGAAATCGATGAAGCCTTTATCGCGCAGGAATTCGGACCGTTGGGCTTCTTCGGGCAGTTCCTGCTTGGTGGTGCTTTCGATGGTGCGCTTGCCCGCGAAGCCGATGTAGGCTTTGGGTTCGGCAATGATGAAATCGCCGAGCATGGCGAAGCTCGCGGTCACGCCGCCGGTGGTCGGGTCGGCCAGCAGGCTGATGAAGAGCTGGCCGGCTTCATCGAGCTTGGCCAGGGCGGCGCTGGTTTTGGCCATCTGCATGAGGCTGAACGTGCTTTCCTGCATGCGGGCGCCGCCCGAGCAGCTCACGACCAGCAAGGGCAGCTTTTCCTCGGCTGCCAGTTCGATGGCGCGGGTCAGCTTTTCGCCGACGACGCTGCCCATGGAGCCCATCATGAAGGTCGGATCCATCACCGCCAGCACCAGCGGGCGTCCTTTGACGAACCCGCGTCCGCAGACGAGGGCATCCTTGTTGCCGCTCTTGAGTTGTTCCGCCTTGATGCGATCGGCGTAGCTTTTTTTGTCGACGAACTTCAGCGGATCGATCGGCTCGATGCCGGCGAAGAGTTCTTCGAAGCTGCCCTCATCGCATACCTGCGCGACGCGCGTGCGGGCGCTGACGCGGAAGTGAAAGTTGCAGGCCGGGCAGACATGGAAATTGTCTTCCACGACTTTTTTGAACAGCATGTCCCCGCATTCGGGGCAACGCATCCACAATCCCGCGGGAATGCCCTCACGGGGCGCAACTGGGGTCAAGGGTTCGGACATCGTCGCCGGAGTTTATCAGACGAGCCGACGCGCGTCAGCAACAGGCCCCACGCTTAGAGCCCCATGGGGCCGTCGGGGTGGCTGACCAGGTCGGTGGCGGGCTGGCGATCGTCGGCCCGGGCGGCGGCCCAGACTTCGGGGTTGCACAGGTCTTCGCCGCACGCCATTTCCGGCAAACCCACCGGCGTGGGCGCGGCCGGGCAATCTTGCGGACGCACCGGCAATCCGAACCCGCTGCGCAGCGACTTACGATGCTCCTGAATCTGCTTCAATTCCCGCTTGGTCCCCACGACGGGCGGCCCATTCTTGACGGCGTCGTGCAGCATCGCCCAGGCCACTTCCGACGCGATCGCGCTGTCCCGCGCCGTCGGCAGGCCCATGTTTTTGCCCGCCAGGATCGAGCGGGCGAAGACGTCGCACATGACGTCCAGCTTTTTGTCATTGAACAAGGCCGTCTTGCGGAGCGTGGTGTTGATGCCGTGGCACTCGATGGTCGCGTGCTGGAAGTCGTGCCGCATCCGGCAGATGCCACGCGTGCCGATCAGGTCGACGTAGCAGTTATGCGTTTTTTCCTGCGCCAGATGCCCGTAGACGAACCCCTGCGTGATGTCGAACACCACGCCGTTCTCGAACGTGCCATGCGCTTGCACCCACCACGGGTCTTCGTGCGCCCACATTCGGATCCCCTGGGCGTGCCAGGTTTTATATTCGCTCTTGCTGTACCAGCGGGCGACGTCGACGTAATGCATGCCGCAATCATGAAACGGCGGGCCTTCCGGGCCGTGGCCTTCGCCGGGCATGTGGCCGGGGGTCATGTGGCTCACCCGCACGATCGCCAGGTCGCCGATCTCCCCCTCGGCGATAAACGCCTGCATCTCTTTGTGATACCACGCGTTCCGATTGAACAGATTCACGCCCACCAGCAGGCCGGTGGCTTCAATCTCGTGGACCAGCTCCCATTCGGTGGTGGCGTCGGCGGCGATGGGTTTTTCGGCGATCACGTGCAGCCCGGTGCGCAGCGCCTGGCGAATCTGCGCCGGCCGCGCGTCCGCCAGCGTGAACAGCCCCACCGCGTGCAGCGAGCCGTCACGCAGGATGTCGTCCGGATCGGCCGTCAGCATCGCCCCCGGCACGGTTCGGCCGGCCAGTTCACGCGTCTGCTCGTGCACGTCGCAGATCGAGACGATCTCGTACCGATCGTCCTGCTGCATCATCGAAACGAACCCACGCCCCATCCGGCCGAAACCGATGACGCCGATCCGAATGCTACGTTTCATAGAAGTTGGTGCTCCCGCGCCACCCACTGCCAGGGTGCGTGCGACACGATTCTGACGAGAATCCGTGCCAATTCAAGCGCAAATCCGCATCGTCGCTCCGATCGACAAAGCCAGTTTATCTGCCGAGATCATGCGCCGAGGTCATCCATTGCGTTTCGGAGGTCTTGTCCCATGCATTCCCGCCCGAGGGCGTTTCACCTTCGGATTGCACACAGGCCGGTCATCAGCTTTATGATAAGCTTTCGCGCCGGGCTTACGGGGACGGGGCACACGGCGACCCCGCGGTGGCTCGGCTAGGCCGTTGATCGGTTTTGCGTTGGCAGGAGATGACGCGGATGACTTCAATTGATTTGATCAACCTGTCGGTTGGAGTCGTCGCCTTAGCGCTGACGGCGATCGTTTGTATCCGGCACATCGGTTGGAACAAGTTCCGGTCGGATGCGGACTGGGTCAATGGCGCTTTGGGATGCATTGTCGCGCTGGTCGTCGTCTTCGGAAGCGGCTCGAAGACCGACGTGTCAATCGTCGCCATGTGCTTCCTGTTATCGCAGGTGTCATCGCGTCGACAACGGCAGCCGGCTGCGGACTAACTGCCATCGGAATCGGTCTTCCCATGCGGCCAGTTAAGCCTGTCGACCTTCCCGGACCACTGAACAGTTTTGGGTAACAGGCATGAAGACGTTGCCGCATCCAACTCGATGGCGATCGAACCTTTCCACGTTCGGCGGCGGCATTTTTGGAATTGTGCTCATCGCTTGCGGCGAACATTCGCAGTATCGCGTTTGGTGGTTGATTGTCGCGGTGCCGCTTCTGCTGCTTGCCG
>JBQCCH010000609.1:0-8810 GCA_051962375.1 Tepidisphaeraceae bacterium | reverse complement strand
CGACGGAATTGCCGATCGACCACACCCGCCTGGAAGCGCCCGCCGACGCCGACGCGATCCTCCTGCTCAGCGACGGCCGATTTACCGCGCCGAGCGATCTGCCGCCGGTCTATCCCGTGATCGACCCGGCCCTGGACGCGGTGAACGATGGGCAAATCACCGACATGACGGCCGTTCAAGGTCGCGTGATCGTGACGGCCCACGTGCGCGGGGGAGAGCGTCGCCTTCATGTGACCGGGGCGAGCGTGCAGCCGACGGACATGTCTGCCGGTGAGCCGGTGGCAATCGGACAGATCGATCCCGGCGCGAAGCGCATCGTGGCAGAGCTCGACCCCGCAGATGCTTGGCCGGAAAACGATCGGATGGCGATCGCGCCGCTGCCCGATGTGCCGACCGAGCGGTGGGCGATCGGCCTGACCGTGCCCGGGCTGGTGTCGATGTCGGCCGCCGACTGCCCGACGGACGTTGCCGATTATCTGCCCGCCGCGTGCGTGGTGCTGGCGACGGATGCGCCGCTCAGCGACCGCGCGGCCGCGACGCTGGCGGCGTATGTGGATCAGTTGGGTGGCACGCTGCTGTGCGTGGGGCCCGCGCGACGGCTGCCGCCTGTATTGCGGCAGATCGTGCCGATGACGTCTGAGCCGCCGACCGCGCGGCGCCGGTGGACGCTGCTGCTCGATGCCAGCGGTTCGATGGCCGCCACCGACGCGGCCGGTTCGACGCGGTGGTCGGTCATGGTCCAAGCCGCCGAACACGCGGTCGCCCGCTTGCCAGCCAATGATTGGGTGACGGTGATGACCTTTGCGCGATCGACCGAGCCAATCATCACCGATGCGACGCCCGACGCCGCCCAGCGGGCCCTGCAGGCGATCGCACCCCGCGAACCGGCCGGCCCGACGGGATTGGCGGCCGCCCTCGATTCAATTGCCGCCTCCACCGGAGCGGCCGACACGCGCGTGCTCCTGGTCAGTGACGGTGATGCGCCCTTGCCGGAGGCGCCCGCGCTCGCCCAGCGATTGAATGCGGCCCGCGTGAACGTGTTCGCCCTGACCACGTCCCCCTCAGCGCCCGTCGCGGCGCTGGCGAAAGCCACGGGTGGAGAGCAATTGGTGCGCGAAGCCCCGGCCGACTGGGCGGCGGCGATGGATACGCTGTCACAGGCCGGCGATGACACGGGCGTGCGTTCCGTCACGTCGCCCGGGCGGGACGCGTTGGCGGGGCTGTCGGTGCGAATGGATGAAGCGACGCATGGCTACGTCAAAGCGAGCGTCCAATTGCTCGCCGGCGATGCGGAGTGGCCGTTGATCGCAACCTGGCAGAGCGGGGCGGGGCACGCCGTCAGTTTGGTGGGCCGGCCGGACCGGGACGGGCTGCTTCAGGTGGTCCAGCGATTGGAACAACGCCCGGTTGATCCGCGGTTTGAAGCCCGCTGGGATGCGGCGACGTCCCGCGTGCAGATCACCGCTGCCGACGCGACCGGCCCGCTCAATGGGCTGGTGATCACCCTGGTTTGCGGCGGTGAATCCATCGCTTTTGATCAGGCCGCGCCCGGACAATACGAGGCGCCGACGCCGCGGCAGGCCGAGCCATCGCTCGCGGTGGTGCGCCTGGGGGGGCGGGTGATTGCCCGGCACATGCTGGCGGGGCGTTGCGCGCGGGATTTTGACGATCTGGGAAACGACCGCGGCGCGTTGCAAGCCCTCGCCACGCGCACCGGCGGGGCGGTGATTGGCCCGGGCAATGTGTCGCCGATTGCATTCGACTTTGTGCGTGAAGTGCGATCGCTGACCGGCCTCTGGGCGGGGGCGGGTTTTGCGTGCGTGCTGGGCGCGGTGGGATGCTGGGTGCGTCGCCGCTGACGCATTAAGCCATGTCTTGCGCGCAGCGGAGCGTCAGGTGGATGATTTCACAAGGCACATTGATGCGTAGCGGGAACCAGTTGCCCGTGCCGTTGCTGACGAAGCAGGCGTTGTCCCCTTTGCGATATTCCCCGCTCCAGTAGCGATACATCATCGGCCCGACGCCGATGTTTTGGGTCAGCGCCAGTTGTCCGCCGTGCGTGTGCCCGCTCAGGGTCAGCGGAACGCCCGCCGCCGCGGTGATGTCGAAGAAGTGGGGGTGATGCGCCATCATGAGGGTGAACTTGTCGCGCAGATCGGCCGGGAATGCGTCGGCGAACGCTTTTTGCATGACATCGTCGCGGCTGCCCCACCACCGCACGCCCGCCAGCCGCAGCGGTGTGCCGCGGATCGTGAGATCGCGTGCTTCGTCCAGCAGCATATTGATGTTGGCGCGTTTCGTGTCGCGCTCGAAGGCCTCGCGGTCAATGATCACATCGTGATTGCCCTGGCAGCAGTACACGCCGTACCGCGATTTGAAGGCCCGCACCATCTCAATGCCGTCCGGCAGGTCGCCGAGGCTGACATTGATCAAATCGCCCGTCTGCAACACCAGGTCGGCGTCGAGCGAATTGGTGATGTCGATGATCTTGCGGTATTTCGCGTTCGACATGAACGATCCCAGGTGCGGGTCGGTCATCTGGGCGATGGTGAGCCCATCGAGCGCGGGGGGCAGGTTCTTCAGCCGTAGTTGCACCCGGCGGATTCGCAAATCGTCTTCGGTCATCGCCGCATGCGCCGTACACGCCACCGCCACGGCAGGGGGGATGACGATTAATGCACCGGTCAGAAACCGTCGGCGTTCCGCAACCGGCGCTTCGGCCCGCTGGGGTCGTAGGTAAGCAAATCCTTTACGAAGGCTTTCGCTGAACAGCGACAGCACCGTCAGACAGGGGACGAACAGCACGTGCCAGATGAAGAGCCAGCTGACCACATCTTCCGGCAGCACATGGATTCGAAGCTGCAGCACTCGGGCGGCGATCAGCAGCAGCACCAGGCCGATCGTGGTGCCCATGATCCCGCTGATCAGCCGACGCCAGCCGAGCGAAAGCCCGGCGCGCCGGGCCTGGCGGTTCAGGAAAATCCACCACCAGCCGTCGCCGGCGAGAATCAGGGTAAAAATGATCAGGCTGAACATGCGGCGAAGATCGAACGGATTGCGGCGAGTCCCATTGCGTAAAAATATGCGGCGACGATGATACCCCACCAGTATGACGCGAACGACCCCTCACTGTCTAACACGCAACGCCCGAATCTCGCCGCGTACGCTGCTCGTCCTGGTGTTGGCGGGCGTGGCAGGCGGGTGCGTGCAGCGGAAGCTCTCCATCACCAGCGAGCCCACAGGCGCTCTGGTCTACATGAATGATCATGAGGTCGGGCGCACGCCGATCGAGACGGACTTCACTTACTACGGCAAATACGACGTCCAGGTGCGGAAAGACGGCTACCAGACGTTGAACAAGGGCGTTCAATTCAAGGCCCCCTGGTGGCAGTACGTGCCGTTCGATTTCTTTGCCGAGTTCATGCCCTGGCATCCGACGGATCATCAGGCGTTTCACTTCACGCTGAAGCCGTTGAACGTGGAAGGCACCTCCACGCCAACGCTGCTTCGGCGGGCGAGCGAAATGCAGAGCCAGCTGGAATCCACCCGCGTGCCGTCGACGCAATCGACCACGCAGCCCAGCACCACACAGCCCAGTGCCACTCAGCCCAGTGCCACTCAGTCGAGCACTACGCCGCAACCGGCGGCCGCGCCGACGTCTCAACCTGTTCGCTAAAGGATTCATCGCAAACAGCAACTTCTCTCAGCAGCCGCCGGGCTTACCCGCCTATGCTTCGGCAGTGTCAGAAGGAGTTGTTCGTGGCCGAAGCCAAACCATTGCCCAGTGCCGATCCCCAACCTAAGCCCGGTTTCTTCGGAGCCGTCAAAGAAACGTATTACGAATTCTCCAACGATGACGTAATGACGCAGGCGGCCGCGATCGCGTTCTATTCGGGATTGGCGATGGCCCCGCTGTTGACGATCGCCGTCTGGATGACACAGACGCTCTTCGGCGACGCCGCGAAGGAAAAGATCGGCAGCGCGTTCGAACAAGTGGTGGGGCACCAGGCGGCGGCTCCGATTCAAGACCTGCTGGACCCGGCCTCCAAGCAGGCGGCGGCCGGCCTGACGGTCGCGGGCATCATCAGCCTGGCGATTCTCGCATTCTCCGCCAGCGGCGTCTTCGGCCAGCTGCAGGCCGCGCTCAACAGCATCTGGCACGTCGAATCCGCACCCGGCAACGGGCTGATGAGCTTTATCCGAAAGCGTTTCCTGTCGCTGGGCATGTTGGTGAGCATCGTCTTTCTGCTGCTGGTGTCGCTGCTGATCAGCACCATTCTGCACGTGGTCGGCATGCACACGGGCCCGGATGCGGCGTTGCTGTGGAAGATCGTGAATGACGCGATTTCGCTGGGCCTGTTCACGGTGCTCTTCGCCTGCCTGTTCAAATACGTCCCTGACGCCAAGATCACGTGGCGAGCCGTCTGGACCGGCTCGGCGATCTCCGCCGCCCTGTTCATGGTGGGCAAATTCGGGCTCGGCCTCTACCTGGGCCGGGGCAGTTACCAGACGAGTTACGGCGTGGCGGTGGGGTCGTTCGTGGCGTTGCTGGTGTGGGTCTATTACTCATCCATCATCGTCCTGATCGGAGCTGAGGTCACCGAAGTCTACGCGCGGCGGCACGGGCATGCGGTGCAGCCCAGCGAGCATGCCGTGCGCGTGATCAAGGAAGAACGGATCGAAGCCTGAAGCGCGGAGGTTCGGCATGAACCTGAAGCATGTTGACGTGGAAGCGCTCTTGCGCCGCCTCGCAGACAAGCGCGTCGAAGAGGCCATGGAGCAGGGGAAATTCGACAACCTGCCCGGCCGCGGCGAGCCGATCGAAATCGACGAAGCGCCGGCCGATGAAAAGGCGCGCATGATGTGGTGGGCGCTTCGGATCATGCGGCAGAACGATTTCATCCCCGACGAAGTCCGCTGGCGCAAAGCCATCGACAAGCTCAAGGCCGAACTGCACCAGGCGACCGACGCCTCGGCTGCCCGGCAGTTGGGCGAACAGATCAATCGCCTCGTTCACAAGCTGAACACGCTTGGCACGAATGCGATCCATCTGGCGGTCGCGCCGGTGGATATTGAGGCGGAAGTGGCTCGGCGAAAGCGCCCTTGATCGTTCGGACAGGTTCAATCGGGCAGGTTCAGTCGGGGAGGTTCAGTCGGGCGGCCGCACCGGGTCGTAGCCGCGCCCGCCCCACGGATGGCACCGGCCGATTCGGCGGATCGCCAGCAGGGAACCGCGCCAGGCGCCGTGGAGCTTGACGGCATCGATCGCATACTGGCTGCAGGTCGGCTGAAACCGACATTGCCCGCCCATCAGGCGACCCAGCGTGACCCGATACAGCATCACGCCGGCAATGGCAGCTTTCTGGCCGATGTTCAGTGCTTCTGGTTCCATTTGCGCACGCAGTGCACCATCAGGCCCGACAACAGCTTTTGATACTCGGCCAGCGTGAAGGGCGTGTGCGGCTTCACCAGCAGCACCACGTCGAACGGCATCGGCCAATCGAATTGCATGTGTCGGAACGATTCGCGGAGCAGCCGCTTGATCTGATTGCGAACCACCGCATTCCCGACCGGCCGGCCGATGCTGATGCCCAGGCGCGAGCGTGCTTGCGGCACGGTTGATGCGTCGCACGGGGCGATGCACATGCCGATCGGCCCGCGCCAGCCGCGCACGCCCCGATCCAGCACCGCCTTGAACGTTCCGCGACCGCCAAGCCGGTTGGCACGGGGGTGCGAATATCGCTTGTCGGGTTCGGCCATGCGTTCGATCAATCGATGCCCTGCTCGGCGAGCCATCGCTCGGCATCAATGGCGGCCTTGCAGCCCATGCCCGCGGCGCTGATCGCCTGGCGATAAACCTGGTCCGACACATCGCCGGCCGTGAAGACGCCTTCGATGTTCGTCAGCGATCGGAACCCGTCCGAGAGCTTGATGTACCCTTTGTCGTCGAGCGCCAGCCCGCTTTCTTTGAGGAAGTGGGTATTCGGCGTGTGGCCGATCGCCACGAACAGGCCTTTGACGTCAAGGTTGTAGCTGTGGCCGGTTTCGATGTTCTTCAGGCGCAGGCCTTCCAGGTGCTTCATGCCCAGCACATCGTCGACCACGGTGTTCCAGAGAATTTCAGTCTTCGGGTGGTCGATGATGCGCTTCTGCATCGCCTTGGAGGCGCGGAAGCTGCTGCGGCGGTGGATCACATAGACCTTGGAGGCGAACTTCGTGAGGTATGACGCCTCTTCCATCGCGGTATCGCCGCCGCCGATGACGGCAACCGGCTGGTTGCGGAAGATCGGCAGGGCCCCGTCGCACACCGCACAGGCGCTCACGCCGCCGCCGCTGGTCGCCAGCCGCAGTTCGTTCGCCAGCCCCAGCCAATTGGCGCTGGCGCCGGTGGAAATGATCACCGAATGCGCTTCGATCCATTTTTCGTCGCTGGTGAGCAACTTGAAGGGGCGCGACTGGAAGTCGCACTTGAGGATGTCCATCGTCTCGACGCGGGCGCCGTGATGGGTGGCCTGCTCCTTGAGTTTCTCCATCAATTCCGGGCCGCTGACGCCGGCGGGGAAGCCGGGAAAGTTTTCGACTTCCGTGGTCAGCATGAGTTGGCCGCCCGGCAGTTGAATGCTGGGGGTCTGCTTGGGAAGGCCCTCGTAAACGACGGGGTTCAGATTCGCGCGGGCGGCGTAGATGGCGGCGGTCCAACCGGCGGGGCCGGAGCCAATGATCACTACTTTTTCGGGCATGGTTTCCTCAGCTCTTATCGTAGGCGAAAACCCGCCCGGTTGCACCCTCGCGCCCCGCAGCCGCCCAGTCGCTATGATCGGCCACGATGCAACCGTTCGGCAACCTTTTCATCCAGACCCTTCAGTCCGATCCCACTTACTTTTTTGCAGTCGTGATCACGATCGTCGTCAGCATCACGCTCCATGAGTTGGCACACGGCTGGGTGGCGATCCGCCTCGGCGACGACACGCCGCTGGAATCCGGGCACATGACGCTGAACCCGTTGGTGCACATGGGCCTGATTTCCATCATCCTCTTGTGCATGATGGGCATCGCGTTTGGTGCGATGCCGGTGAACCGCAACCGGCTCCGAGGCAAGTATGCCGAGGCGCTGGTCGCCCTGGCGGGGCCGGCGATGAACCTGGTGCTGGGGTTGATCGGCTCGGTGGGCTTTGCGATCTGGTGGCGGTTCGCCAACGTCGATTCGGGCGGCGAGTTTTCGCCAGTCGCCAGGAACGGGCTCTTGCTGCTTCAGGTCTTTGGCGCCACCAATTTCGCGCTGCTGCTGTTCAACCTGATTCCGATCCCGCCGCTCGATGGGTCGTATGTCCTGGCGAACCTCGTGCCGGCGTTTCGGCGGTTTTTGGCGCATGAGCTGGCGCGCGGGGCAATGACCGCGATCTTTTTTGCGATGTTCCTCGGGGGCGCACGCGCGATCTTCGTACTCGCGAACCAGATGACGGCGGAAATCCTGAATGTCGTGCTGAAGATCGGCCACGCCTGAGCGGGGCGCGCGTCAGAATGCCCGCTCATACTGCAGCGGCGGCTGGGTTTGCTCCTTCGCCTGCAGTTCCTTCGCGGCATGCAGCGGCCAATAGGCGTCGCGGAGGGATTGGCGGGCGACCAGCACCAGATCTGCATCGCCCCGGTCAATCACCTCGGCCGCCTGGTGCGCGCCGGTGATCAATCCGACGGCTGCCGTCGCGATGTCCGCCCGGCTGCGGATTTGGGCGGCAAAGGGGACCTGGTACCCGGGTGTGCTCGGAATCGGCGCACGCGGCACGTTGCCGCCGCTGCTGCAGTCGAGCAGGTCGACGCCGACCTGCTTCAACCGCTTGGCAAGTTCGATCGAATCCTCGATCGTCCAGCCGCCTTCCACCCAATCGGTGCAGCTCAGCCGGGTCCAAAGCGGCAGTTCGTCCGGCACGGCCGCGCGGACGGCGGTTGCCGTTTCGATCAGAATTCGCACGCGGTTCTCGAAGCTGCCGCCGTATTCGTCCGTCCGCTGATTGCTGAGGGGGGACAAGAAGCTGTGAAACAGGTAGCCGTGGGCGGCATGGAGCTCGATCACCTTAAACCCCGCCTGCACCGCGCGGCCGGCCGTGGCGACGAAGCGATCCTGGATGTCCTTGATCTGCGGAATCGTCAACGCGACCGGCTCGCCGTAGTGAGCCGAGAATCGGATCGGACTGGCGCCGACGGGTTGCCATCCGCCTTGATCGGCCGACAGGTAATGCCCGCCCAGCCACGGTGCGGCGGTGGAGGCTTTGCGGCCGGCATGGGCGATCTGCATGCCGGGCACGGCGCCGTGCTGTGCGATGAAACCGGCGATGCGCGACCACGCCTGCTGCTGCGGGTCATTCCAAAGGCCCGTGTCGCCGGGGCTGATGCGGCCGATCGGCTCGACGGCGGTGGCCTCGGTCATCACCATCCCGGCGCCGCCGACGGCACGGCTCCCGAGATGCACCAGGTGCCAATCCGTCGGCAAACCGTCGACCGCGGAATACTGACACATCGGCGAAATGCCAATGCGGTTGCGGAATGTGATCGATCGCTGCGTGAACGGCGTGAAAAGCGTACTCATGGCGTAAGGATAGCTCCGCCGAATGCGGAAGGCCTAGCGATCGCTTGCGAATTTGCACGACGAAGGATCGCCGATGACGAATTGCGTCGCCGTCGGCGATCCACGGTCCGCTTACGCGATCGCCGCCAGCACCGCTTCGGTGACGGCCGACGTGGATGCCGTTCCGCCGAGGTCGCGCGTGTGATTTTTCGGATCGGCGACGACCGTTCGGCAGGCGTCGTTGATC
>JBQCCH010000608.1:0-3160 GCA_051962375.1 Tepidisphaeraceae bacterium | reverse complement strand
GGTGCGCTTCAATTTGAAGTGGGGGTGCAATCGCTCAATGCCGACGTCGAGCAGCGGATTTCCCGCCGGCAGGATCAGGCCCGCCTTGAAGACAATCTGCGATGGCTTCGCGAGTCAACGGGCGTGCATGTTCACGCGGATCTGATCGTCGGCTTGCCGGGTGAGGATTTGGCATCGTTCGGGGCAGGGTTCGACCGGCTGTGGTGGATGCGGCCGCAGGAGATCCAGGTGGGCATTCTCAAGCGATTGCGTGGCACGCCGATCATCCGTCACGACACGGAGTGGGAGATGGTCTACAGCCCGTATCCGCCGTACGAAATCCTGCAGACGAAGCACGTGTCGTTCGATGAATTGCAGCAGATGCGCCGCTTCGCACGGTACTGGGATCTGGTCGCGAACAGCGGGAAATTCGCTCGGTCGATCGACCTTATGCTCGACGCCGACTCGCCGTTTCAGCGGTTTTTCGACTTCAGCACGTGGCTGTATGCCCGGACCGGGCAGCGGACCCACGGAATCGCGCTGCATGATCTGACCGTGTTCGTCAAAGGGTACCTGATCGACCGCTGCGCGATCGACCCCGACCGCGTCGAGGCGGCGATCAAAGACGATCAACGCCCGCGAGCAAAGAACATTCCGAAGCGCCAGGGGCAACACGTTGTTGCAATGGAGAGTTGAGAGTTGATAGTGGAAAGAAAAGCTGAGTTAGCTCTCCACTCTCAACCGTCGACGATCAACTCCCCAAAATAAGAAAACCCCACCTAGGGGTGGGGCGGGGTCTTCTTCTCTCATCGTACGGGGTGCGGGGCGGTGGCCCCGGATATCAGCGGTAGAATTCGATGATGAGGTTCATGTTGACTTCGAACGGCACATCATCCGAGGTCGGCAGGGCGTTGATCTTGCCCGTCAGCTGCGACGGGTTCCATTCAATCCACGCCGGGACATTGTGACCGGCCATTTGTTCCATGTTGTCGCGGATGAGCTTTTGGCTCTTTTCGCGGAAGGTGATGACCATGCCCGGCTCGACGATGAAGCTGGAGATGTCGACCTTGTGGCCGTCAACCAGCACATGGCCGTGGTTGACGATCTGACGGGCAGCCCAGATGGTCTTGGCGGCGCCCATGCGACGGATGACGTTGTCCAGACGCAGTTCCAGGCGTTGCAGCAGCGTTTGGCCGGTGTTGCCCTTGGAGCGCTTGGCGATGTCCATGAATCGGCGGAACTGCTTTTCGAGCACGCCGTAGTGGTATTTGAGCTTTTGTTTTTCGGTAAGACGGACGCCGTATTCGGTGTTGCGGCGGCCGCGGTAGCCGTGCATGCCGGGCAGGCTCAGATCGCCGCCGGTGTGCTTGGGGGTGTCGGCGATCGGAACGCCGCAACGACGGGACAGACGCACTTTCGGGCCGGTGTAACGGGCCATGGTTCAATCTCCTCAAGACTGGCTTGAATCGGTCGGCGGACGCAACGTCCGTCGAACGCTCAAGCGTTTCGCCCGGGGCATGGTCTTGAGGCATGCCGCGGAGCGGGTCTCGCGACCGGCAAGTCTCTACCGCCGAACCATCGCGAGTCGGGTAAGGTATCCACTCAAATGGGGAATGCAAGGGGCATGAGTCTTGCCGACACCCCGCGAGGACGACCCGACATATGCAAACAGCGCAATTCAATCGATTGCGGTTGTCTAATTAGGGGGTTCCCTGCGCTCGTTGATAACGCGTGTGCGCGTTAAAGTATACCTACGACAAGGGGAGGACTGTGCAAACGCGTTGCAACTGACCGCTGGAGAGACGAGGCATGATCCCGAAGATTCGCCTGTTGTTGGCGTTGAACCGCGAGGAGGCGTTCGATCGTCGCGCGTTTCATGGCGTGATGGCGGTCGCCCGGCATTATGGGGACATCGCCATGCACCAACTCTGGGGGGAAACGTTCGAAGTCGCCAAGCGAAAATACGTCGTCGACGGGATCATTCTGTCCAGCGGCGACCGTGAGATCGTCGGCAGCGCCGTTGCGACGGGCAAGCCGTGCGTGAATATCGCCAACCTGTTTGAAATGCATGACCAGGCGTGCGTCGTCGGCACGAATGACCTGGCGATCGGCCGGATGGTGGCGCAACACTATATGGAGCGCGGATTCGAGCACTTCGCGTTTTACACGACCGGATACACCGAATATTTCCGCGTGCGGCAGCAGGGGTTTGTCGATGCCGTGCGGGCGGCAGGGTTTGATTGTGCGATCGGGCCCGAATACCCGGATCCTGCCGTGGGGGGCGACGTCGTCGATCCGGCGGAGCGGATTGAGCAGGTGGGGCGGTGGCTCGCATCGCTCCCGAAGCCGCTCGGGCTGCTCGCCCCGCACGACCGTTACGCCCACGAAGTGATCGACATCTGCAATAACGTCGGCATTCAAGTGCCGGCCGAGGTGTCGGTGATCGGCGTCGATAACGACGATTACACCTGCATGGCGATGTCGCCGCAGATTTCGAGCGTCGAAACCAATGCCATCCGGATTGGGCAGCAAGCCGTGGAGGTGATGCGTGCGATCGTTCTTGGACAAGAGCCGCCGCCGACCCCCGTGCTCGTGCCGCCGGTGGATATCGTTCTGCGCGGCTCTTCGAGCGCGACCGCGGTTGCCGATACGGAAGTCGCCCTGGCGGTGCAATATATTCACAACAATGTGCACAAGCGGGTGACGATTGAGAACGTCGTGGAGCACGTGTTGATTTCACGGCGATCGCTCGAGAAGCGCTTCCTGGCGGCCACGTCGCGGTCGCTGATGGAAGAAATTCGCCGATCGCGGGTCGCTCATGCGAAGCGGCTGCTGGTGCATACCGAACTGAGCCTGGGCGAAATCGCCCGCCGATGCGGCTATCTCCGCCAGCAGAGGCTGTCAAAGGTCATTCATGATGAAACCGGGATGACGCCGGGCGCCTATCGCAAATCGCACCGAGCCGGTGCTTGATCGGTTTGGGCGGCGGCGCGGCGGTGATCGGCAACCCTGATTCGTGGTGTTTGGACGAAGGAATAGTTCGGTGAACAGTAAGGATGTGCTCGTGATGAAATGGATACGCCCGGCGGTTGTGGGAGCCCTGATGCTGTGCGGCGCCTGTTGGGGTGCGACGCGGGAACTGTCGCCGCTCCATGTGCGCGATGGCCGAATCGAGGCGGCG
>JBQCCH010000607.1:0-2404 GCA_051962375.1 Tepidisphaeraceae bacterium | reverse complement strand
GTGGTCGGCATGCTGGACCAGTTGACCGACGCGACCTGCTGCTGGGCGGCGTTGCGGAGCATCGAGACGCGGTCGCTTTGCTCGCGTTCGAGTTCCTTGTAGCCGTCGAGCTCGTCCTTCAGGCTGCTGTATTCGGCCATCTGGGCGCTGATTTCGCCGAGTTCGGTGCGGAGGGCTTCGACGCGGGCGTCGATGCTGTCGGCTTCGGCTTTCTTGGCGGCGAAATCGCTCTTGGCCTTGGCGATCAACTGGTCGCGGGCCATGGAGCGGGCGTTGGCGGTGGCTTTGTCGAGCTTCTGCCGGGCGACTTCGCGCTGCACCTTCAGGTCGTTGGCCATCCGCGACTTGGCGCCGGAGGTTTGCTCCAACGATTGAATCCGCATGTCGAAGTCATCGACCATGCTTTGCAGGCGGACGACGGACGGGTCATTGCGGACGAACATGTCGACATCCGACGGGTCTTTGCCGTCGGCGACTTGCTGATTGATGGCATCAAGGGCGCCGGACGCTTCCTGGGCGTCCATGCGGGCCTTGGTCTGAGCGCCGATGAGCTGGCTGATTTCCAGTTCCTTGATGCTCATGCGGCCCATCGCGACCGGCGTGGCGTTGCCGGCCTGCAGGCTGTTCATCTTCTCTTTGGTCTGTGCCTCCAGCTTCACGTAACGATCCTGCCACAGCTTGGCCGACTCCAGCTCCTGGCTGGTGCGGTCGTAATTCAGCTGGCGCTGGTTGTCGATGTGGGCATCGACCAGGTTCTTCACGATGTCGCGGGCATCGTCCGGCTTGGCGCAATCCATCGAAATCTGGATCAGCTTCGAATCCGGAATGGGCGAGACGCGGAGATTATCGTCCAAGTCTTCCTTGGCCAGCCGCACGGGGGTGACGCCGGAGTTCTTCTTGGAGCTTTCGTTTTCGAAATTCTTGTACCAGTCGGTGTCGCGGACTTGGGTGTTCTTTTCGATCACGTCGTTCCAAAGGGCTTCGGACAGCAGCATTTGCGTCTGCGTCTTTTGCTCGATGGGCAGATTGAAGTCGATGTCCGAGACGTCATCGGCAGTCTGCTTGCCGGTGGGGCTGACGCGGAACGGCTTATTGACGACGACGTATCCGACGGAGCGATACTTCGGATGGGTCTGCTTCAGGTAAGCGTAGACACCCCCGCCGATGCCCCCGCCGAGGATGGCGGCGCCGAGGATGAGCCACATGTTGCTGCGGAGGACGCGCCAGATGTCCGACCCGGTGAGGGCCGTCGCCTGGTTGGGCAGGGCGACGGGTCCCATGGCTGTGGCAGAGGCGGGCACCAGCGGCCCGTTCGCGCGAGGCAACCGAACGCTCGTAGTGGAAGGCAACGTTGTCATTCACAAACTCCTCAGCAGAAGGACGCGACGAAGCACCCGATGCCAACAGACGACGTGGCAAATGCGGTTGCCCCCAGTCACAACTCAGCGCCCTTCCCTATCCGCCGTTCAGTCTACACCACCCAGGAACCGGTGAAAAAAGAAAACTCACCGGTTCTTCAGGATTCATGAAAAATCAATCATTCCACTTATCCACCGCTCATCCACACTGTTGAAGTGTGGATTTGGGGGATTTGTGCCGCCTGTCCGGCTTAGTTGGCGGCGGCTTCGGTCCGTTTTTTGGTCAGGGTCGCGCTCAGTTCGGCGACTTTCGCGCGGATCGCCGGGTCCACCGGCTGCTTGCGGCGGTCGTTGTCGGCGATGCGGCGCTTGGCATCCGACAGGGCCACCTCGGCGGCATCGAGGTTGTTCTGGATCAAGTATCCCTCAGCCAAGTGGGCGAAGACGTCGGGGAACTTCGCCAGGTCGGCCGCCTTGCGGAGCAGGTCGAGCCCTTCTTCGACATGGTTGTTCTTGATCAGCACCCAGCCGTGCGTGTCCCACACGTAGAGAACCTGGTCGTTGATCCCGGAATTGGCGACCATGTTGTACGCCTTCTGGCTGTATTGCAGGGCGTCGGCGGCCGTTCCCCCGCTGCCGGGCAGGGTGAGGGCGTAGGCGACGTTGTTCAGCACCAGCGGATCGTTGGGCATGAGCTTGAGCAGTTCCTGGAATGAATCCAGGGCCTTTTTCGGATCGGGGGGCGTGACTTGCAGATAGCTGGTGCCGTTGAGCTGCAAAGCTCGCCGCAGGGAATCGGGGCGAAGCTTTGAGCGATCGGCGAGCACCTTGAGCGTTTCGTCGAGGGCGGCCTTGGGGTTGTTGTCGACCTGATCGAGCTGCGCCATCGTCAGCCGAGCGTCCGGGCTTGAGTCGGCCAGGGTCTGCAGCTTCTGGAGCGCGGTCTTGATGTCGATCTGCTCGGCGATGGTCCGGGCGACCAGGTCGACCGCGGCCGGGTCACCGGTGGCGACGGCGATGTTGAAGGCCGAGCCCAGATCCTTTTC
>JBQCCH010000606.1:0-3288 GCA_051962375.1 Tepidisphaeraceae bacterium | reverse complement strand
GAGCGGGGCCGTGCTGAAGCCGACTTCTTCGGCGCCGAGCAAGGCGGCGATGACGGCGTCGCGGCCGGTCTTCATCTGGCCGTCCGCCTGGACGGTGACGCGCCCGCGCAGGCCGTTGAGGATCAGCACCTGCTGGGTTTCGGCCAGGCCGAGTTCCCACGGCAGGCCGCAGTACTTGATGGATGACTGCGGCGCGTTGCCCGTGCCGCCGCCGTCGCCGGAGATCAGGATGTGATCGGCCTTGGCCTTGGCGACGCCGGCCGCGATCGTGCCCACGCCCACTTCGCTCACCAGCTTCACGCTGACGCGGCTGGTGGGGTTGACGTTCTTCAGATCGTGGATGAGCTGCGCCAGATCCTCGATCGAATAAATGTCGTGGTGCGGCGGCGGCGAGATGAGGCCGACGCCGGGCGTGCTGTGGCGGATCTTGCCGACGTATTCGTCGACCTTGTTGCCGGAGAGCGCGCCGCCCTCGCCGGGCTTGGCGCCCTGGGCCATCTTGATCTGGAGTTCGTCGGCGTTGACGAGGTACTCGGTGGTGACGCCGAACCGGCCGGAGGCGATCTGCTTGATCGCGGAGCGGCGCTTGTCGGCGAAGCGCTCGGGGTCTTCGCCCCCTTCGCCTGTATTGGATCGCCCGCCGATGGTGTTCATGGCGACGGCGAGGGTTTCATGCGCTTCGCGGCTGATGCTGCCGAAGCTCATCGCGCCCGTGCAGAAGCGCTTGACGATCTCCTTGGCCGGCTCGACTTCGTCGAGGGGGATCGGCGGGTTGATCGGCTTGAGCTTCAGCAGGCCGCGCAACGTGCAGCGGTTGCGGGCTTCGTCATTGAGCAGCTTGGCGTATTCCAGATACGTCTGGAAGCTGTCGACGCGCACGGAGTGCTGCAGCTTGGCGACGGTTTCGGGGTTCCACTGGTGGTATTCCCCGTGGCGGCGGTACTGGTATTGGCCGCCGACGTCCAGGACATCGGCTTCGACGACGATGGGCGGGTACGCGCGGCGGTGGCGCATGAGGGCTTCGGTCGCGACGACATCCAGCCCGATGCCCTGAATGCGGCTGGGCGTGCCGACGAAGTAGTCGTCGACCAATTGCTTGCTCAGGCCGACCGCTTCGAAGATCTGGGCGCCGCGGTAGCTTTGCACGGTGGCAATGCCCATCTTGCTGGCGACTTTGAGGATGCCTTTGTTGGCGGCCTTGATGTAGTTTTTCTGGGCTTTTTCCAGCGGCATGTCGGCCGGGAGCAGCCCGTCCGCGTGGAGGTCGGCGATGCTTTCCAGGGCGAGATACGGGTTGACTGCCCCCGCGCCGTAGCCGATGAGGAGGCAAAAGTGGTGCGTTTCGCGGGCTTCGGCGGTTTCGATCACCAGGCCGCACTGCGCGCGGACGCCGGCGCGGATCAGCGTGTGATGGACGGCCGACGTCGCCAGCAGCGAGGGGATCGGCGCATGTTCCCGATCCACGCCGCGATCGGAGAGGATGACGAGGGTCGCCTTCTGGTCGCGCACGGCGGCGACGGCGGCGTCGCAGAGGGTTTTGAGCGCTTTTTCCAAGCCGGCTTCCCCGTCGGCGGGGTCAAAGAGCATCGACAGGGTGACGGCCTTGTGGTCGTCGGAATCGAGCGCCGCCAGCTTGGCGAATTCTTCGTTGCTGACGATGGGCGACTTGAGCTTGATCAGCCGGGCGTGCTGCGGCTCTTCGGTCAGGAGGTTGCCCTCGCGGCCGAGGTAGGTGTAGAGGCTGGTGACCAGCTCTTCACGGATGGCGTCGAGCGGCGGATTCGTGACCTGCGCGAACAGCTGCTTGAAGTAGGCGTAGAGCAGCTGCGGTTTTTCGCTGAGGCAGGCCAGGGGCGTGTCGGTGCCCATGGAGCCGGTCGCCTCGGCGCCGGTGACGGCCATCGGGGCCATCAGCAAGCGCAGGTCTTCGTTGGTGTAGCCGAAGGCGTGCTGCAGATTCAGCAGTGAAGCGTTGGCAGTGGAGGGTTGAGAGTCTGAACCCTCCACGCTCACGTCTTGACTCTCCACTGCATCCGGCAGCGATTCCAGCTCGATCAGGTTTTCGTCCAGCCAGCGTTTCCACGGGCGGGCGTCGACGAGTTGGCTCTTCACTTCACTGTCATCGACGATGCGTTGCTTCTTGAAGTCAATGAGGAAGATTTTGCCCGGCTGCAAGCGCCACTTGCGGGCGATGTTTTTGGATTCGATCGGCAGCGTGCCGGCTTCGGAGGCCATGATCACATGGTCATCCTTGGTGACGAAGTACCGGCTGGGGCGCAGGCCGTTGCGGTCGAGGATCGCGCCGATCTTGTCGCCGTTGGTGAAGGCGATGTTCGCCGGCCCGTCCCAGGGTTCCATGAGGCAGGCGTGGTATTCGTAGAAGGCCTTGAGATCCGGGTCCATCAGCGGGTTGTTTTGCCACGCCTCGGGCACGAGCATCATCATGGCGTGCTCGATCTTTCGACCGTTGACGCTGAGGAACTGCAGCGCGTTGTCGAGGGTGGCCGAGTCGGAGCCGGTTTCGGTGAGGATGGGGAAGAGCTTGTTCAGCTCATCGCCGAAGATGTCGGAATGGAGCGACCCGGAGCGAGAGCGCATCCAGTTGCGATTGCCGCGCAGGGTGTTGATTTCGCCGTTGTGGGCGAGGTAGCGGTACGGGTGCGCCAGCCGCCAGGAGGGGAAGGTGTTGGTGCTGAATCGGCTATGGACGATGGCGAACTGCGACTCAAAGGCCGGGTCCGACAGGTCGGGGAAGTACGCGCGCACCTGGGGCGGGGTGAGCATGCCCTTGTAGACCATGCGGTTGGTCGACATGAGGCAGATGTAGAACTCATCCTGGGCGGCGGGCGGGATGCCGGCGCCGAATTCCAGCTCGTTTTCGGCGCGTTGGCGCACGAGATAGAGCCGGCGGTTGAAGTCTTCGCGGTTGTAGAAGTTTTCGCCCATCCCGATGAAGATCTGTCGGATGCGCGGCTCGGTGGCGGCGGGCGTGGGGCCGAGCACCTTGGGGTTCACGGGGACGTCGCGCCAGCCGAGGATTTTCATCCCGAACTCGGCGACGAGGTCTTCGATCTTTTCCTCGCAGACGCGTCGTGCGACTAAGTCTTTGGGAAAAAAGCACATGCCGACGGCATATTCGCCGGCCTTGGGGAGCTTGAAGCCGAGCTTGGTGGCTTCGCGGCGGAAGAACTTGTCGGGCGTGCCGACGAGAATGCCGCAGCCGTCGCCGGAGTCGGGTTCGCACCCGACCGCGCCGCGGTGTTCCATGTTTTCCAGGATTTCCAGCGC
>JBQCCH010000605.1:0-9912 GCA_051962375.1 Tepidisphaeraceae bacterium | reverse complement strand
CCAGTCCGTCGATCGGCAAATGATCCGGCGTGATCGTCTTGTTCAGCACCTGGCTCAATGCAGCGGCCATCCGCGTGGAATCGAACGCCGGCTGGATCGTGGCTTTTTCGGCGTCCACCCACATGAAATCGCGTGCGCCCTGCGGGCGTTCCTTGGCGAACCAGAAGCTGTTTCCGTCCTTGGTCCAGTGGGCCGCCACATGGGTGTTCAGCACCATGCCGCGCGTCAGGGCGTCTAATTTATCGGCCCGTTGATAATCCTCACGCGTGCCTTGCGCGAACAGGCTGCTGCTGAACATGAGAAAGGCCGCGGCGACGGACGGAAGGGTGCGATGCATGGGACGGGGTTTTAACAAGCTTTCGCGAACTCCGCGATGGGCCCTCGCCGGGTGCGGCATCTTCCGCATGAAATCGATGATGGCGTCCGGATTTGCGGAAGGCTCTAAACCACCGGATCGCTTTCGCGGGCGACCGGTTCATAGGCTTTGACGATGTTCTGCACCAGGCGATGGCGGACGATGTCGGTCTTTTCCAGGCGGATTTGAGCGATGTTCGGGATTCCCTTTAAGCGATCGAGCGCGTCGATCAGGCCGCTGGGGGTTTCGTCCGGAAGATCGATCTGGCTGGTGTCGCCGGTGACGATCATCTTGCTTTCGTTGCCGAGTCGGGTGAGGAACATCAGCATCTGGCTGACGGAGGTATTCTGGGCCTCGTCAAGGATGATGGCGGCGTCATTGAGCGTTCGGCCGCGCATGAAGGCGAGCGGGATGACTTCGATCAGGTCATTCATCATGAAGCGCTTGACCTGTTCCATGTCGATCATGTCGTGCAGCGCATCGAAGAGGGGCCGCAGGTAGGGATTGACCTTGGCCTGCAGGTCGCCGGGGAGGAAGCCGAGGCGTTCGCCCGCTTCGACGGCGGGCCGGGCGAGCACCAGCCGGCGGACGCGCCCTTGCTTCAGGAGCGACGCCGCCGCCGCGACGGCGAGATACGTCTTTCCTGAGCCGGCCGGGCCGACGCAGAACGTGAGATCGTTATTGAACATCGCTTCGACGTACCGCTGTTGGCCGGGCGTCTTGGCGCGGACGATGTTGCCGCGGGTGTAGACGTCGATCCCGCCGGCGGATTGGGATTCCGGATCACGCGAGGCATCCCGAAAAGCGACGGCCACCTCATCCGGCGAAAGGTGCTCCTGGCGGCGGAGCTTGCGTTGCAGGATATCGAGCACCATGGCGGCGCGGTCGACCTGATCGCCCAGGCCGGTGAGGCGCAGCTCGTTCCCGCGCGCCACCGCCTGCACGCCGAAGGCTTCGCGCAACATGCGCAGGTGCCGATCGGCCGGCCCGAACAGGGCGAGGCGTTTTTGCGGGTTTTCGATCGAAACGTTCACATTGACAACGGCGGCGATGGAGGGCTCCTCATTGAAAGTCATCCGATTTTTGCCAGCCGACGCGGCAAAGTCGAGCGGCGAATAGTGGTTTTGCGGCGGCAAGGGTAAACTACCGGCATGTTCGACGCACTTACCGAAAAGTTCTCCGAAGCCTTCCGCTCCTTGTCGGGCCGGGGAAAGATCAGCGAGGAAAATATCCGCGACGCGATGCGGACGGTCCGCACGGCCCTGCTGGAGGCGGACGTCAACCTGAAAGTCGTCAACGACTTTTGCGAAGACGTCGTGAAAAAAGCGATCGGCCAGGAAGTCATCAAGTCGCTTCAACCGGCGCAGTTGATGGTGAAGATCGTCAACGACGAGCTGGTGAACCTGATGGGGCCGGTGGACACGCAGATCTACACGGTCACACCCGGGCCGACCGTGATCATGATGTGCGGCCTGCAGGGGAGCGGCAAGACGACGACATGCGGCAAGCTGGCGCTGTATCTGCGCGCCAAGGGGCACAACCCGATGCTGGCGGCAGTCGACCTGCAGCGGCCGGGTGCGGTGGAGCAGTTGCGGACGCTGGGCGAGCAGACGGAAACGCCCGTTTACGCCGACGACACCAAGATCGCCGCCCACGGGCACGTCGCCAAAGGGGCGGCCGTTGCGGTGGCGCGGGCGGCGGTGAGCGCGGCCCGCGACCAGGGGCGCGACATCCTCATCCTGGATACCGCCGGGCGACTGGCGATCGACCAGGAACTGATGGACGAATTGCGGGACATTAATGAAGCCGTCAAGCCGCACCAGATCTTCCTGGTGCTGGATGCGATGACCGGGCAAGACGCGGTCAATAGTGCCAAGGCGTTTAACGAAAAGCTGGAACTGGACGGCCTGATCCTGACGAAGTTCGACTCCGACACCCGCGGCGGCGCCTTGCTGTCGGCGAAGATGGTGACGGGCAAGCCGGTGAAGTTTCTGGGCATTGGCGAAAAGCTCGACCGGCTGGAAGAATTTCGGCCCGACGGGGTGGCGAGTCGAATCCTGGGCATGGGCGACATCGTGGGCCTGGTGGAAGAGGCTCACACCAAGTTCGACATGGAAAAACAGGCCGAACTGGCGGCCAAGATGGAGAAGGGGGACTTCACGCTCGAAGATTTCATCGGGCAGATGAGCCAGATCAAAAAGCTCGGGCCGATGGGCAAGATCCTGGGCATGATCCCGGGCATGAGCGAGCTGGCGAAGAACGTGAACATGGGTGGCGGCGATGTCGAAAAGCACATGGGGCGGATGCAGGCGATGTACGACAGCATGAGCCGGTCTGAACGTCGCAAGCCCGACATGATCGACGCGCCGCGGCGCCGGCGCATCGCGCGGGGTGCGGGCGTGGAGCCGCAGGACGTGAGCCAGTTCCTGAAGCAGTTCGAGATGAGCCGCAACATGATGCGCGCGGTCGGCGGCATGAACATGTTCAGCCGAATGAAGATGATGAAAGGGCTGATGTCGGGAAATCTGGGCTCAATCGCCCAGCCGGGCGCCAACCTGCTCCGCACCAAGCGCAGCGGCTGGCAGGCGCCGAAGGATCGGAACAAGAAAAAGAAGCGGTAGCCGCATGCCGATCATCACGAAGATTGCGGAGCAGAAGAAGCGGAAAAACCGCCGGTCGGTGTATCTGGACGGGGCATTCGCCTTTGGCTGCAATTTGAATGTGGTGGTGCGGTTCAAGCTGCGGGAAGGGATGTCGCTGACGCGCGAGCAGGTGGAGCAGGTGTTGGAGGGGGAAGTCCGGCAGGAGTGCATGGACAAGGCGTTTCGCCTGCTGGAGAACCGGTTGCACAGCCGGAGCGAACTTCGCCAGAAGCTGATGCGATACGAGTATGGGCAGGCGATGGTTGAGTCGGTCCTGCAGCGGCTGGAAGAGATGGGGTACATCAACGACAAGCGCTATGCCGAAGCCAAGGCCGAGAGCGCGGCGGTGCATAAGCACCATGGGCCGAACCGGGCGCGATTGGAGCTGGCCAAAAAAGGGATCGAGCGTGAGACGGCCCGGCAGGCGGTGGAGCAGGTGTATGAAGCGCACGACAACCTGGCGATGGCCCGGGAACTTGCGACGCGGAAAATGAAGTCGCTGGCGCGGCTTGAGCCGATGGTTGCCAAGCGACGGCTGATGGGGATGTTGCTGCGGCGCGGGTATGACTTTGAGACGATCAAGCCCGTGATCGCCGAGGTGCTGGGCGCCATCGACGACGCGACCGCGGACTAAAAATCCCCGGAAAATCCGCCGGCCGATTGACTTTCCGGCCAGATCATGGGTAAATATCGGCACATGCGATTCGGCCAACGCCAGCTTCGACTTTCCCTGCCGCTGCTTCTTAGCAGCGGAATGGTCATGTCGTAGGCTCGCCGAATCGAAGTTTGATGAAGCGAAACAGGCCCTGCGACCATGACCCGGTCGCAGGGTTTTTCTTTTGACAGGGTCGCGATACGTTCAGACGAACGACGCTTTTATTTTGGGAGCCATGATGGACACGGTACGCATTTTCGACACCACCTTACGCGATGGCGAGCAATCCCCCGGCGCCACGCTGACCTTGCCTGAAAAAGTCGAGATTGCCAAGCTCCTTGAAGCGATGGGCGTCGACATCATCGAGGCCGGCTTTCCGATCTCGTCGGACGGGGATTTTGAGAGCGTGCGGGTGATTGCCGAGCAGGCGCAGCGTGCGACGATCTGCGGGCTGGCGCGGTGCACGCCGAAAGATATCGAGCGCGCCGGCGAGGCGATTCGTCCGGCCCGGTCGGGTCGGATTCACCTGTTCCTGGCGACGTCCAAGATTCATCGGGAGCACAAGCTGCGCAAGGGGAAGGAAGAAATCCTGCGGCTGGGCGTGGAGTCGATCAAGCAAGCGCGGGCGTACACGGCCGACATTGAGTTTTCGCCCGAAGACGCCAGCCGAACGGAAATTGAGTTCCTGGAGGAAATCGTCCACGCCGCTGCCGAGGCCGGTGCGACGACGATCAACCTGCCCGACACGGTCGGATATGCCACGCCCGACGAATACGGGCGGATCTTCAGTCATCTGCTGGAGAAGCTGCCGATCCTGCGGGAGCGGAACGTGATCCTGTCATCGCATTGCCATGACGATCTGGGCATGGCCGTCGCGAATTCGCTGGCGGCGGTGCGCGGGGGCGCGCGGCAGGTGGAGTGCACCATCAACGGCATCGGCGAGCGTGCGGGCAATGCGTCGCTCGAAGAATTCGTCATGAACCTGAAGGTGCGTAACGATCATTACAAGCTGCAGACGAACATCGACACGACCAAGCTCTATCCGGCCAGCCGAATGGTCAGCACGTTGACCGGCGTGAGCGTTGCGCGCGGCAAGGCGATCGTCGGCCGCAATGCGTTTGCGCATGAGTCGGGGATCCACCAGGACGGCGTGCTCAAGCACCGTGAAACCTACGAAATCATGGACCCGGCCACGGTTGGCGTGCCCAAGAATGAATTGGTCATGGGCAAGCACTCCGGGCGGGCGGCGTTCAAGGATCGCGTGGTGCAACTGGGCTACACGCTGACCGACGCGCAGATCGAGCAGACGTTCGCCCAGTTCAAGGCGCTGGCCGACAAGAAGAAGGAAATCTTCGACGAAGATCTGGAAGCGCTGATCGATGACCAACTGGAGCAGCAGACGTCGGTGTGGCAGCTGGTGTCGCTGCAGGTGATGACGGGCAATTCCGCCGTCCCGACGGCGACGGTCACGCTCAAAGACACCAACGGGCAAGACGTGCAGGACGCCGGCGTCGGCGATGGACCGGTCGATGCGATTTACTCGGCAATCGCCCGCATCACCGGCGTGCGCGGTCGTCTGGCGGATTACCGGATTCGCGGCGTCACCAAGGGGAAGGAAGCCCTCGGTGAAGTGCAGATCGAACTGGACCACAACGACGTGAAAGTGCGCGGCCGCGGCTTGAGCACGGACATTCTGCAGGCTTCGGCGCAGGCGTACCTGTCGGCGATCAATCGGCTGCGCACGCAGGCGTCGCGGCAGCGTCAGGTGACGCAGCGGTCGTCGGTTTAGCGATTCAGCGATTGCAGGCATTCTGATCCCACCGGGCCCCGGGCGCTTTGGCGCCGGGGCCCTTTTTTTTGGATTGCGCCTACAATCCGCTGCATGGAGGTACCTCTTTCGTCACAGGACGCACCCGAATCCGCTCGCCAGGAAAGTCGGCTCGGCTACATGATGCGGGCCTTGCGCTCGCGAAATTACCGCCTGTTTTTTGGCGGGCAATTGGTGTCGCTCGTGGGAAATTTCCTCACCGCCACGGCGACGGCGTGGCTGGTGTGGCGATTGACGCACTCGGGGGCCAAGCTCGGGCTGGTCGGTTTCACCAGCCAGTTTCCGATGTTCGTAATCGCCCCTTTCGCCGGCGTGCTGGTGGACCGCTGGCGGCTCCGGCGCGTGCTGGTTACGACTCAGACGCTGGCGATGATTCAGTCGTTTCTGCTGGCCTGGCTGGTGTTCAGCAACCACGTCACGTTTGAGCACCTGCTCTTGCTCAGCTTCGCGCAAGGGCTGATCAATGCGTTTGACATACCGGCCCGGCAGTCGTTCGTGGTGCAGATGCTGGAGGATCGCTCGGATTTGCCGAACGCGATCGCGCTGAACAGTTCGATGGTGAACGTCGCCCGATTGCTGGGCCCGACGGCGGCGGGTTTGCTGATCGCCGCCATCACGTCGAACGGCGAGGGGTGGTGCTTCCTGATCGACGGGATGAGCTACATCGGCGTGATCGCGGCCCTTCTGGCGATGCGGTTGCGGCCGACCGTCCGCAAGGCGACCGCGCCGCCGGTGCTCCATGCATTGAAAGAGGGGTTTCGCGCCTCGTTCGGTTTCCCGCCGATTCGGGCGGTCTTGCTGCTCTTGTCGCTGGTGAGCATTGCGGGCGTGCCGTTCATGGTGTTGCTGCCGGTGTTTGCGAACAAGATTTTGGCGGGCGGTCCGGATTTGATGGGGTATTTGAGCGGGGCGTCGGGCGTGGGTGCCTTGGCGGGGGCGATTTACCTGGCGTCGCGGCGGAGCGTGCTGGGCATCTCGCGCGTGTTGGTGATCGCGGCCACAATGTTTGGCGCGTCGTTGATCGCGTTTGCGTTCTCCACGCATGTCGCGTTGTCGCTGGCGCTGATGCCGATCACCGGGGCGAGCATGATCATCCAGATGGCCGGCAGCAATACGCTGCTGCAGACCTTGACCGAAGACCACATGCGCGGCCGGGTGATGGCGATGTTCACGATGTGCTTCATGGGCACCGTGCCGATCGGCAGCCTGCTGTGCGGATTTCTGGCCGACCGGATTTCGCCGCAATACACGGTGGCGATCGGCGGGCTGGTGTGCATCATCGGGGCGATGGTCTTTCAGCGCGTCCGGCCGTCGCTGCGGCCGCATGTTGTGCCGATCTACGTCAAGCGTGGGATATTGCCCGAAGTGGCGCTGGGCGTTCGCGACGCGACGCTCGCCACCGAGCACGTTAATGGCTGACGAAACCCGCTTCCTGCGGTACAATCAGGATCGGGTTTGAGTCGTCTTCAACATCAGCAGTCCGCAAAATGGCAGAAGCAGAAAAAATCATCTTTTCCATGGTCAATGTGTCCAAAGAGATCAATCGCAAGATGATCCTGAAGGACATCAACATCTCGTATTTTTACGGGGCGAAGATCGGCGTGCTGGGCTTCAACGGCGCCGGCAAATCGACATTGCTGCGGATCATCGCGGGGATCGACACGCAGATTGAGGGCAGGATCAACCGCCAGCCCGGGTACACGCTGGGGTATCTGCCGCAGGAGCCGGTGCTGGAAGCGGGCAAGACGGTTCGGCAGATCGTGGAACAGGGGGCGCAGGAGACGATGGATCTGCTGGCGCAGTTCAACGCGATTGCGGACAAGTTTGCCGAGCCGATGGACGACGCGACGATGAATCGTCTGCTGGAACGGCAGGGGGAAATTCAGGGGAAGATCGACGCCGTCGACGGATGGAATGTGGATCAGTTGCTGGAGCAGGCGATGGACGCCCTGCGGTGTCCGCCGGGCGATTGGCTCGTGGACAATCTGTCGGGCGGTGAGAAGCGTCGCGTGGCATTGTGCCGGCTGCTGTTGCAGAAGCCGGACGTATTGATCCTGGACGAGCCGACGAACCATCTGGACGCCGAATCGGTTTTGTGGCTGGAGCATCACCTGCAGCAGTATGCGGGCACGGTCATTGCGGTGACGCACGACCGGTATTTCCTGGACAACGTGGCGACGTGGATTCTGGAAATCGACCACGGCCGGTGCATTCCGTGGCGGGGCAATTACTCCACGTGGCTCGACGCCAAGGCGAAGCGCCTGGAGATCGAGGAAAAGCAGGACAAGGCCCACAAGAAGATGATGGCGGCGGAGCTGGAATGGATCCGCCAGACCCCCAAAGCCCGCCAGGCCAAGAGCAAGGCGCGCATCGCCAACTACGAACGGATGGCCGCCGAAGCCGAGCGGGCGCGCGACGTGGAACTGGACATCTACATTCCGCCCGGCCCGCGGCTGGGGCAGAAAGTCATCGAAGGGATCGACCTGACCAAGGCGTTCGGCGACAAGCTGCTGCTGGACCACGTCAATTTCATCATCCCGCCGAACGCGATCGTCGGCATCATCGGGCCCAACGGCGCGGGCAAGACCACGCTCTTTCGCATGATCACCGGCGTGGAGCAGCCCGACGATGGCAAGCTGAAACTGGGCGAAACGGTGAAGCTGGCCTACCTGGACCAGAGCCGCGAATCGTTGAAGGATGATGAAAGCGTCTGGCAGAACATCAGCGACGGGTTCGAATTCATGGAGTTCGGCAATGTGCGGGTGAACAGCCGGGCTTACCTGAAACGGTTCGGCTTCAACGGCACGGATCAATCCAAGGCGGTGGGTGTGCTATCGGGCGGCGAGCGCAATCGCGTGCACCTGGCGCGCATGCTCAAGAGCGGCGCGAATGTCATTCTTCTGGACGAACCGACCAACGATCTGGACGTGAATACGATCCGGGCGCTGGAAGAAGCGATTGAGAACTTTGCAGGATGTCTGCTGGTGATCAGCCACGATCGATGGTTCTTGGACCGCGTGGCGACGCACATCATGGCGTTTGAAGGGGAGAGCCAGATCACGTTCCACGAGGGGAACTTCCAGAGCTACGAAGACGCGCGGCACGCCCGGCTGGGAACGAGCGCGGATCAGCCGCACCGGATCAAGTACCGGAAGCTGACCAAAAACGGATAGGGCGCCCGGGCCTAAGCGCCGCGGCAGGCTGGGCAAGGGCCGTCGCACTGGCGCCCGGTTTTTTTCGGCCCAACGCGTGGCCCGGCCAGGATTTGAGGGCCAAACGCGAAAGCAAAATGGCAGGAACGGCCAAGACCCCTTTTCGGCGACTTAGGGCCGGTCGCTTCGGGCGTGGGGGATTGATGGGAACGCGAAGGGGTGAGGGTTGAGGTCGCGGAGGGGGCGTGGTTTTTTGACACCTCTGTCGCGATCCCCTAAATTGCCCGGCTCGTTTTTTTCGGAGAAATTTGAACCATGGCTGAACCGCTCACGATGCTCTACGGCAACGACGCCCCGATCACCCCCCTGCAAGGCAAGACCGTTGCCATCCTCGGCTACGGCAGCCAGGGTCATGCTCACGCACAGAACCTGCGTGAAAGCGGCGTAAAGGTGATCGTCGCCAACCGGCGCGACTCGGCCAACGGCAAGCTGGCGATCGAGCACGGCTTTGAGCCGATGAGCGTCGAAGACGCGGTCAAGCAGGCCGATCTGGTCATCCTCACGCTGCCCGACGAAGTGCAGCCGGAAGTCTACAACAAATCGATCAAGCCGAACCTGACCAAGGGCAAGACGCTGGGCGTCACCCATGGGTTCAACGTGCACTTCAAGACGATCGAAATCCCGAAAGATGTGGACGTGGTGCTGGTGGCTCCGAAAGGCCCGGGCCACCTGGTGCGTAGCGAATTCGTCAAGGGCGGCGGCGTGCCGTGCCTGGCGGCGGTGGCGCAGGACGCGAGCGGGCATGCGTGGGCGACCGCGCTGGCCTGGGCGAACGGCGTCGGCGGGGCGCGCAGCGGCATCATCAAGACGACCTTCAAGGACGAATGCGAAACCGACCTGTTCGGCGAGCAGGCTGTCCTCTGCGGCGGCCTGAGCGCCTTGATCAAGGCGGGCTTTGAAACCCTCACCGAAGCCGGCTACCCGCCGGAGATGGCCTACTTCGAATGCGTCCACGAAGTGAAGCTCATCGTCGACCTGATCTATCAGGGCGGCCTGGATTACATGCGGTACAGCATCAGCAACACCGCCGAGTGGGGCGATCTGGTCACCGGGCCGCGCATCATCACGGATGAGACGAAGAAGGAAATGAAAAAGGTGCTGAAGGAAATTCAGGACGGCACCTTCGCGAAGAACTTCCGCGCCGAATACGAAAGCGGCATGAAGAACTTCAAGCGCCTGTACGAAGCCGACAACAACCACCCCGTGGAAGTCACCGGCCG
>JBQCCH010000604.1:0-4338 GCA_051962375.1 Tepidisphaeraceae bacterium | reverse complement strand
GGCAGCAGGTGGTGCTGCTCGATTTCGATACCCGCCCGCGACGGCGCACGGTGATCGCCACGATCCTGTGAAACGGGCGTTTCGATGTCCCAGCGCGTGAACCCGTTCAACTGACGAGTTTCAGACACCGGTCGATGCGCCGCAGGGTGGCTTCCTGGCCGAGCAATCCCAGGCAATCGAAGATGGGGGGCGAGACCGCGCTGCCGCTGACGGCGACGCGCATCGGCTGGGCGACTTTGCCAAGGCCTGGCCCGGATGGTTCGCAGAACGCTTTGACGGGAGCTTCCACGTTGTGGCCGGACCAATCGAGCACTTGCTCCAGCACGCCCCGGATGGCCGCCAATGCCAACGCGCCTTGGCAGTCGTTTTTCTTGAGCACTTTGTCCACGGCCGCGGCGTCGTATTCGATCGCGTCGTCGGGAATGAAGAAGAAGCGCGATTTTTCCTCAATTTCCGACATGATGTGAAAGCCGACGTTCATCCGCAGCACGTCCGCCAACTGCTCGTCGGACGCCCGATGAAGCGGCGACTCCGGGTGCGTGCTAAGGAAATCCTTGAACCGAGCCAGCAACTGGTCCGGCGGCAGCTTCGCGAAATAATCGGTTGAGAAACTGATCAGCTTGTCACGGTTGAATTTCGGATTGGCGACGTTGACGCGGTCGAGCGAGAACTTCTCGATCATCTGGGCGATGGTCATCTGCTCCAGGTCGCCGCCGGCGCTCCAGCCCTGCAGGGCCAGGAAGTTGTTCAGCACGTCCGGCGCGTAGCCGTTGCGACGGAAGTCATGGACCATGATTTCCGGCAGGTCGCTTTCCTTCAGGCCGACCACTTTCATCACCTTCGGCTGCTCTTCCAGGCTTAATTGCTGGGTTTCGGTGCTGAACCATTCGTTCAGCCGTTCCACCGCCACGCCGCTGAGGGAGGCGACATCCTCCATCGTTTTTTTCGTGCTCCGCGTCCATTCCTGAACGCGCTTACGGATGCGGCGGTCGCGGTCGCGCTTCGATAGCTTTTCGCTGGTCTCCGGGTTGAGCATCACGCTCAGGTGCGCGTAGATGGGCTGTGAATAGCCGAGCGCTTCCTGCAGGGCGATGTGGTTGAAGGTGTTCTTCAGATGTTCCTGGCCGCGCAGGACGTGGGTGATGCCCATCTCGGCGTCATCGACAACGACGCCGAAGTGGTAGGTGGGCATGCCGTCGGTCTTTCGAATGACGAAGTCCTGACTTTCCTGCTGCGGCTGCACCACGTCTTTGCCCAGCACCACATCGCGGAAGCGGTATTCCTTCACCGGCATGATGAAGCGAATGATGGGGCGGCGGCCTTCGTCGGCGAAGCGCTTCATTTCGTCTTCGGTGTACTTGCGACGCCGATAAATAAACGGCCGCTTCGCGCGGGTCGCCTGCTCGCGCATGGCTTCAAGCTCGGCGGGCGATTCCCACGCTTCATAGGCTTTGCCCTGTTCGAGCAGCCCGTCGATCAATTTGTTGTAGACGTCCAGCCGCTTCGATTGATAGACCAGTTCGGCGTTATCCCAGTTCAGGCCGAGCCACTTCAGGTCTTCCAGCAATTGTCGCGTGGCATCCTCGGTGCTGCGGGCGAGGTCGGTATCTTCGATGCGCAGCAGGAACTTCCCCCCCGTGTGCCGGGCGAGAAGCCAATTGAACAGGGCGGTGCGGGCGCCGCCGACATGGAGATAGCCGGTCGGGGACGGGGCGAAGCGGGTGACGACGGTAGACATAGAGCCCGGCCATTATCAACAGCAGGCGGGGTGACACAAGCGCTTCGCAACGCTAGGCTCGCCAACATCCTATTGGCGGGAGGTTCCTTATGCGGTTACGGCAGGGCATGTTTCGGATGATCTGGGGCGGATTGGCGTTTGCATCGGTCGCCCGGGCCGATCCCGCGATGAGCGGGAATCCGCTGTTTCCGGGGGCCGATCCGGATGTGGCGGTGGTGGGGGATGCGCTTTGGATTTATCCGACGTTCAGCCCCGATCGGGACGAGGCGTTTTACGCCTTCAGTTCCACGACGCTCGCAAACTGGCAACGGCACGGGCCGATCCTGCGGCTGGCGGATGTGCCTTGGGTGAAGGCGGACGGACGTCAGCACCACGGCGCCTGGGCGCCGACGATCTTCTCGCGCGATGGCCGGTACTACTTTTATTACGCGGTGGGGCCGCAGTCGGAGAAGCCGTCACGCATCGGCGTGGGCGTTTCCGACTCGCCGGCAGGGCCGTTTGTGGATTCGGGCAAGCCGCTGCTCAGCGGCGCGCGGAACCAGTTTGAGGCCATCGACCCCATGGTCTTTGCCGACCCGAAAGATGGCCGCGTCTATCTTTATGCCGGCGGAAGCAATGGGGCGAAGCTTCGTGTGTTCGAACTCAATCGCGACCTCGTCAGCATCGCCCGGGAAGTGCCCGTCGAGACGCCGAAGAATTTCACCGAAGGCGCCTTCATGCACGAGCGGCGGGGGGTGTATTACCTGTCTTACAGCCACGGCAGCTATCGCGACACGACGTATTCGGTCCACTACGCCACCGCACCCACGCCGACCGGTCCGTGGACATACCGCGGGGCGATCCTCACCAGTGACGCAACGCACAAGGGGCCGGGCCATCATGCGTTTTTCAAGAACCCGGCAAGCGGGGAGTGGTACATCGTTTATCACCGCTGGGAGCACCAGACGGGCGATGGCCCGTACCATGGCTCGCGGCAGGTTTGCATCGACCGGATGACCTACGACGACGCCGGACTGATTCGGCCGATCGTGATGACCGATACGGGCGTGCCGCTGACATCGTTCGGCCGCAAATGAATCAGACGGGCGGCGCGTTCTGGAAGGCATCGGCTTCGGCGGCCATCACGGCGTCGACTTCGGACAGCACGCTCGTGTCTTCCGACACGACGGCGACGCCGGGCGATTCGAGGCGGTCGCTGTCGGTCATTTGCAGCACCAGCAGGGTGCAGTCGTCGGTGGGGGAATGATCGGCGGTGTAACGCTTCATCGTGTCGAGCGCGTGCGTGACCATGTCGGCCGGCGTGAGGTGGGCGACGGCGTTGAAGGTGGCTTCCAGGCGTTCGACGCCGAAGAGTTCATTCTGGGCGTCCCGCGCTTCGACCCAGCCGTCGGTGTAGAGCACGAGTGTGTCGCCGACATCCAGATGAATGCGGGCGTCGGGATAGACTTCGCCCGCCTGCACGCCGAGCGGCAGGCCCTGGGCGTCGTCGAGTGCATGGAATGACGTCTCGTTTTTTCGCAAAAACCGCGGCGGATTGTGACCGGCGGAACTGTATTCGAGCGTGCGCTGAGCCGGATCATAGATGCCAAAAAAAGCGGTGACGAAGGCGGCGTTTTCGCTGGTGTAGCCGTCGCAGAGGCGGTCATTCACGAAGCCGAGCAGCTTGCTCGGCGCATCGAGCGGACGCTCGATCCCGTGGGCGATGGCATGCGTCACGGCCATCAGCACCGCGGCGGGTGTGCCGTGACCGGAGACGTCGGCGATGAGCACGCCCCATTTCGCTTCGTGCACCGGCACCGAATCATCCGCCGGCAGCCGGAAGAAATCGTAGTAATCGCCCCCGGCGCGCCGGCTGGTCTGGTAGCTGGCGGCCAGCCTCAGTGACGGGATGGTGGGTATTTTGAGCGGCAGCAGCGAGCGTTGAATCTCAGCGACGGCGCGCAGTTCACCGTCGAGCTCGCGGACGACGCTCTTGATCTGTTCATTGCGGCGTTCGGCCAGATCGACGGCCTGGCGGTAGCGATCGGTCGTCGACCGCAGGCCGCCCCGGGTGAAGCGAACTTGCCACGCGCCGAGCACCAGCAGCGCCAACAGCGTGCCGCCGATCGTGGCTTCGGCGGCGTGCATCGCATTGCGCGAGCGGGCATCGCGCAGGGACGTTTCATTGGCGAGCAATGCATCGACGTCCCCACGGACGGTGTCAAACATCGTTCGGCCGTCACGGATCGTGTTGGTCGTCGGGCGATCGCGCGTGTGAGTGGTGGCGCTCAGCGTCAGATCGGCCCAGGCGAGCCATTCGTCGGCGTCAGCGCGAAACTTCTTGGCGATCGTGGATTGGTCGTAACTGTCGCGAACCAGCGCGGTCAGTTCCGCCAGCGCCGGGACAACTTGACGTCGGCTGGCATTGTACGGGGCGAGGAACGCTTCATCGCCGGTCAGGTAATAGCCGCGCGTGCCGGTCTGAACGTCAAGCAACAGCTTCTCGACTTCCAGGCCTTTAGCGATCACGCGGTTGGAATGAGCTCCCCAGGACATCGTCCAGAGCAGGAACCCGATCATGGCGAGCAACACCATCGCGCAAACCCCCAGGGCCACCAGGG
>JBQCCH010000603.1:0-4439 GCA_051962375.1 Tepidisphaeraceae bacterium | reverse complement strand
GTTGCTGCGGTCGTTCGCCAGTCGGCGCGATGAGCGGGCGATCCACGACAAATGCATGCGGCTGCTGGAGCGTTTCGACCTGGCAGATCGAGCGACCGCGGCGGCTGGTGGACTGCCGTACGGAGACCAGCGCCGGCTTGAGATCGCCCGCGCCCTGGCGACCGATCCGAAAGTCCTCCTCCTGGACGAACCCGCCGCCGGCATGAACCCGCAGGAAAAGCTGCAGCTCAAGTCGCTCATCGGAAAAGTGCTGAGCGATTTTGACGTGGCGATTCTGCTGATCGAGCACGACATGGGCGTCGTCATGGGCCTGTGCCGACACATCACCGTGGTGGACCACGGCTGCGTCATCGCCACGGGGTCGCCGGAGCAGATCCAGAAAAATGAAAAGGTGATCGAGGCGTACCTGGGTGCGCCGAGCGTGGCAGATTAGAGCGATGTCGAACGATCTTTTGGAAATCCTCGACCTGCATGTGCACTACGGCGCGATCCACGCGTTGCACGGCGTGAGTCTGCGTGTGCCGGCGGGGAAGATTGTGACGTTGATCGGGTCGAACGGCGCGGGCAAGACGACCACGCTCCGCACGATCAGCGGCCTGTTGCGGCCGACGAGCGGGCAGATTTTGTTTGAAGGCAAGCCGCTGCAAAAGTTGCCGGCGCATGCGATCGTGCAGCGCGGCGTGAGCCAGGCGCCCGAGGGGCGCGGTGTGTTTGCCAATCTCACCGTCGACGAAAACCTCCGCCTGGGCGCTTATGGCCGGCACGATCATCGGGCGATTCAGCAGGATCGGGACCACGCGCTGAGCCTGTTCCCACGGCTGCGCGAGCGCTTGAAGCAATTGGCCGGCACGCTGAGCGGGGGTGAGCAGCAGATGCTCGCGATCGCCCGGGCCATGCTGGCGCGGCCCCGGTTGTTGTTGCTGGATGAGCCCTCGCTCGGATTGGCGCCGCAGATCGTTCAACTGATCTTCCAGATCATCCGCCAGATCAACCAGGAAGGCACCACCATTCTGCTCGTCGAGCAGAACGCGCATATGGCGCTGGCCGTTGCGGATGAGGCGTATGTGATTCAGACGGGGCACATTATCCGCCACGGGCTCGCCAGCGAATTGCTCAATGATCCCCATGTGCAGGCGGCCTACCTCGGCGGGTAAATCTGCGGCTTCTCGCCAGAAAAAAAAAGCGGACGTGAAACAGAGGGCTGCTTCACGTCCGCGTTGAATCAAGTTTTTCGACTGCCGGGCGAAAGGCGCCTGGCGTTTCGGCGCATCACTTCAGCTTGGTGTAGGGGTTGTCGCCGGGCGTGACGGTTTTGACGGTGACGTGCTTGATGAGCGGCTCTTCCAGCGGCCGATCGCCGGGGCCGGTGGGGACGGCGGCGAGTTGGTCCATGGTGTCCATGCCGTCGACGACGCGGCCGAACACGGTGTATTTGCCGTCGAGCGCTTTGGTGTGGCTGTAGTCGAGGCAGATGAAGAACTGGCTGCTGGCGCTGTTGGCCGCCTGGAAGCCGGGCGGGTTGCCCTGCTGTTCGCCGGGGTCACCCTGGCGCGCCATCGACAGAACGCCCTTCAGGTGCGGCTTGTTGTTGAATTCGGGATTGATGGTGTAGCCCGGCCCGCCGGTGCCGGCGCGTTCGGTGTGGCTCAGCGGATCGCCCGCCTGCAGGACGAAGTTCGAAATGATCCGATGAAAGCCGATCCCGTCGTAATACCCTTCTTCGCACAACGAAAGGAAATTGCTGACAGTGTTGGGAGCGACATCGTAATAGAAGGCCATCGTCATCGAGCCGTGATCGGTTTCCATGACGGCGTAGCGCAGGGGCTCCACCTTGGTCACCAGCGGCGCGAGCCCGGCCGCCCCGCGGCGATCGACGCGCTGCTCAATCACCAGCGGCGTGCCCACGAAATCGGGCAGATTTTTACCCTTGGGGACGGCATACAGAATGTAGGTGCCCGACGTGACGTTGAACGTCTTTTTCACGTCCACCTGCGTTTCCTTGTCGTAATCGGCCTCCTGCTGCGGCGGGATCACGTGGCCGGCGAAATCTGTCATGACCAGGTGCACCGCTTCGCCGGGGCGAATGGTCACCATGAGCGGCTGATCCGGCGCGAACCAGAGCTTGGCCGGGAAGAGGACCGAGAACATAAACAAGGTCGAGATCAATGACGCCATGATTCCTCCTGATGAATCGTCTGTTCGATTGACGTTACTTCGTGATGGTTACTAACCGGCTGACTTTTGGCAGGCAGGCCTGCTCGGTGCAGGGCTGATACGCGATGGCGAGCGTGAGCGATTCGTCGTCGCCGAGCGGCTGGTGCAACCGCACGTGAAACACCGGCGCGCCTTCGTGCACTTGCACGGCTTCGGGGGCGTAGGAATATGTTTTCGACACCGGCTCGGCCGATTCAATGCCGGCCAGGGCGGCGTCGGGGCTGGTGATCTGCAGTTGGTCGGCCGACAGGTGAAAGCCGGTGACGATCCGCAGTTCCAGCCGGACCAGGTTCGATTCGGCAAGATCCCAAAGCACGCTGACGGCCTGCTCGGCGAGTTCCTGCGGCGAGGCGAGCCGGGCGGTTTCATCGTCCAGTACCGGCTCCACGCGCAGCGGGCCGTTCGCTTCAATGAATTTGAGGATCGCCAGGAGCGTGCTGCTCATGGCGGGGGCATGGTGGTTGCACTGCATCGCAAAGGCTGCGAGCGCTTTGGCGGCGGTTTCGCCGAACCCGAGCGACACGCACGCCATCGCCGCGACCGCATTGCCGGCCGGCAGCGGACTGTCGGCCGCCACCTTCTGGCGAACGATCAGGTCGGTCGCCCCTTCGGGTGACATGTAAAAACCGCCGCCCGCTTTGTCTTCGAACAGGTCGCGCATGACGTTGACGAGCGTGTACAGGTCGTTCCCGCGTCCGAGGGCATCGAGCGCCTGGGCGAAAAATGCGTAGTCGTCGAGCAGGCCGTCATATTTTTTGACGCCGTCGCGGCTGGTTCGGATCAGGCCGCGCTCGGGGATCCAGTGTTCGCGAATCAAAAATTCGCCCGCCTTGGCGGCCGCATCGCGGTAGCGCGGCTCATTGAGCACGGTTCCTGCGTGCGCCAGGGCGCGCACCATCAACGCGTTCCAGCCGGTGATCACCTTGGTGTCGAGCAACGGCTTTTTGCGCTCCTGGCGATGGGTGTAGAGCCGCCGGCGCATATCGACGATGGCCGGCTCGGATTCGCGCTCGGGCTTGGCGAGGAAGAGCACGTTCTGATCGGGCTCGCCGTGCCCCTGGTGCGGGTCGGCAAAATTCGGGCCCTGGTCGAGCCCGTACACGATCGCAAATTGAGCCGCTTCGCGCGGGTTCAGCACGGCTTCGATCTGTGGCAAGGTCCAGAGGTAATTTTGTCCTTCGTGGGCGTCCACTTCCGCATCGAAGGCGGTGTAGAACGCTCCCTCGGGGGAGGTCATTTCGCTGAGGACAAAATCGAAGATGCCGCGTGCGACCTGCGCGTAGCGCGGCTCGTCATAAACGCGCGAGGCTTCGGTGTAGATCCAGCCGAGCAACGCGTTGTAGTAGAGCATGATCTCAAAATGAGGGACGAGCCATTGGGCATCGACCGAGTAGCGGTGAAACGCACCGCCCAGATGATCGCGGATGCCGCCGTTCGCCATGGCGTCGAGCGCGTGGCGGAGGGGGCGATCGATTTCGTCTTTGAGGTCCTGCGTGATGATGGAGGATTGGCGGGCGTGCAGGAGCAGTTCAAGGAGGGTTTCGCGCGGGAACTTCGGCGCGCCGCCGAATCCGCCGAATTGCCCGTCGTAATCGCCAAGCGAGCGGACGATCAGGGGCTCCATCCAGTCGGCCGACAGGGTGATGGCTTCGTCGGTGCCGACCGGGCGGGCGAGGTCTTTGAGGACGTTGTCGATCTGGGCGGCGCTGTTTTCAATTTCGGCCCGTTGGTCGCGGTACGCGTCGGCCAGGGCCGTGAGCACCGCGGGGAAGGCGGGGCGGCCGTGCGTTTCTTCGGGCGGAAAATACGTGCCGGCGAAATAGGGCCGCAAATCCGGCAGCAGCCAGACGCTCATCGGCCAGCCCCCCTGCCGGGTGATCACCTGGACGGCCGTCATATAAAGTTGATCCACGTCGGGCCGCTCTTCGCGATCGACTTTGATGTTGATGAACCGCTCGTTCATGATCGAAGCGATCGCTTCGTTTTCGAAGCATTGGCGTTCCATGACGTGGCACCAGTAGCAGGTGCTGTAGCCGACGGACAGAAAGATCGGCTTATCCTGCTCGCGGGCGGCCCGGAAGGCTTCTTCGCCCCAGGGGTACCAGTCCACGGGGTTATGCTGGTGCTGCAGCAGGTAAGGGCTGGTCTCTTTCGACAGACGATTGGTGTGGGTGGAACTCACAAGGATCATCGTAGTCGGGATCGGGCCATCGATCATCCCTGGA
>JBQCCH010000602.1:0-3044 GCA_051962375.1 Tepidisphaeraceae bacterium | reverse complement strand
TTCCAGAGAGAGTGAGATAAGTCAGTTGGCGGGGTGGGCGTGGGCCGTGGCGGTGGGGCTGTGGTGGTGGGGCTTTGGAACTCGGGGCTGGGGCGGGGGTTGGGGTTGAAAAGTGGTCGAAAGTGAAAAGGAAAATGGCAGGAACGGCCGGGGCTTTGTTTTTCGCACTTAGGCGCGAATGGGGGGGGCGCGATTGGGGGCGCGCGATCGAGGACGCGCGACCGGGTGCGCGCGATCGGGGGGCGCGACCGGGTGCGGGGGCGCGACGGTTACGTGCGTTTGGGTTCCGCGATGGGCGGGCCGCTGGGTTAGTAGCCTTGCACTTCGTCGGTCCAGACTTGGAATTTGACGAGTTTGGCCAGGCCGAACGCGGTGGTGAGGGCGACGTCGACGGCATCGCGTCCGCGGGCCATCAGCACGCGGCCGATGCGGGGCTTATTGTGGCGGGCGTCGAGCGTCCACCAGCGGCCGCCGAGGTAGACCTCGTACCAGGCGCTGAAATCCATCGGGCAATCCACCGGCGGGATGCCGATATCCCCCAGGTACCCGGTGACATAGCGGGCGGGGATGTTCATGCAGCGCGTGAGGGTGACGGCCAGGTGCGCAAAATCGCGACAGACGCCGACTTGTTCTTCCATCCCGTTGACGGCGGTGCGGGTGTCGCGGGCGTGGGGGTAGCCGAAGGTCAGATGATTGTGCACCCAATCGCAGATTCCCTGGGCGAGCGGCCAGCCCTTGGGGAGATGGCCGAAGAGCTGCCAGGCTTTGTCTTTCAGGAGATCGACTTCGCAGTAGCGGCTGGCGAGCAGAAATTGCAGCACATCGGGGGGAAGCTGTTCGATGGTGTGCTGCACGGCGTGGGTGCCGGGGGCGTCGGGCTCGCCGTTGTCGTAGACGACGGCATCGTTGGTGATCCGCAGCACGCCGGCGGGCGCATTGAGGCGGGTGCAGGTGTTGCCGAAGGAATCGTTGAACTGGCTGATGGGGATGGCCGGCTCCACCCGCATGGCTTCGGACCGCAACGCGGTCGGCAAGCGCGACGGGTGAAGATTCAGGGCCAAAAGCATCGGGGTGTCGTTCGGAAGTTCGAACGAAATGTCGTAACCCACGCGAATGAACATGCGCTGTCGTCCTTCACACGGTCCGGCGGTTGTGGTTCCGGCTCAGTGTAGAGGATCGGCGGCGGGAAGGAATCAGAAAAAATTGCTGAATTCGGAATGAATCGCCCGCCCCGCTCCCCGGGCGATCTCTTATCGGGCCCGTTGGTATTGCGGGCGCTGCGACAACTCCACCAGCCGACCCCAGGCGCGCATCAGTTGCACGGCCAGCATCGCCAGGGGGAGCAGCGCCAGGATGAACAGCGCCGGCTTCCACCCGACATACCCGGTGACGAAGCTGGCATCATAGATGATGAGCCACAGCAGGCCGTACAGCATCAGCGAGCGGCCGGCGGCGCGGGGGTCGCGGATTTGCCACCGCACGGTGATCGCCACCGCCAGCCAGGTGATGACCGCCGGCGCCAGGTACCAGAGGCCCGGCGTCACCCACAGGGAGAGCGTCCAGGGCACACTCTGGGCGCGCCGCACGATCAACAGCCCCAGCAGGAAGCCGATGATCGCGACCAGGCCCCCCACCACCATCGCCCAGTGGCGCAGCGTGAGGCGGGGGCGTTTGCCTTCGAGCTGATAGCAGACCGCCGACAGGAGCGTCACATGCACCAACAGCACGATCGGCTGCCACGGGATCGCCAGGCTCGGCGCGGCGATGGCCGCCTGGAAAAATCGCACCAGTCCCAGCACCAGCAGCCCCGGGGCCACCAGGTATTTGCCGGCGAAGTCGTAAAACGTGATCAGCCCGAGCGTCCAGACCAGCAGCAGCAGACTGAACCCCTGATCCGGCCGAAGCCACACCATCCACGCCCCCGCCCCGATCGAGCCGAACGCCAGCAGCGCACAAATCACCTGCGCCGCCCGCACGCTGATGCGTCCCGACGGCAACGGCCGACCCGGCGCCAGCTGCGAATCCCGCCGCCGATCGATCAGGTCATTCAACGCCATCCCGAACGTGTACAGCCCGATCGATACCAGCGTCATCGCGATCGCATACGCCCCGACGATCGGCTCCCCCGTCGCCCGGCTCTGCAGCAGCATCGACGCCCACCCATTGCTGATCGCCGTAAAGACCAGGGCCATCCGCGTGAACTGCAGCAACGTCAGCAACCGAGTGAGCATGCGCCCGCGATTGTCGATGCCGCGGGCAAGGTTGTCGATAGGCGATCGCGTGCGTCGATTTCCCTTCGTCTAGCCCTATCGACATTCCCTCCCCCTCGCCCGACAATCCCGCCATGAGCCGTCAGTTTCCGATCGCCGTGCCGGTTACGTTGCCCCCGGGGGTTCGCGTGGCCGTGGTGGCCACCCGGTGGAATGCCGAAGTCGTCGATGAATTGCTTCGCGGCTGCGTCGAGCGCCTCGGCGAACGGGGCCTCGCCCCCGCCAACGTGCACGTGCACCGCGTGCCGGGCGCGTTTGAGCTGCCCGTGACCGCCCAGCGCCTCGCCCGCACCGGCCGCTACGCCGCCGTCATCTGCCTCGGCTGCGTCGTGCGCGGCGACACGCCCCACTTCGACTACGTCGCCGGCGAAGCCGCCCGCGGCATCCAGGCCGTCGCCCTCGACACCGCATTGCCCATCCTCTTCGGCGTGCTGACGGTCAACACCCAGCAACAAGCCCTCGACCGCGCCGGCGGCGCCGACTCCCACGTCGGCATCAGCTCCGCCGACGCCGCCGTCGAAATGATCGCCACATTCCACGCCATCCCGCCAGCGGCGGGAGAACAGTTGAAGCGTTAAAGTGTTGAGGAGTTGATTTGTACGTTTGCCAGCGTGCCGCCTCGGTCTAAACTGTGCGCGTATCTGGGGACAATGCCGTGACACCTGAAGTGGATGAGGGCCGATCTTCAGTGAAGAGCTTGCTCGGAAACTCATTGCCGCCGATCTTGAAATCGAGCGTACCGTTGGAGCCCGCGACTGCATACATCTCGCGTTT
>JBQCCH010000601.1:0-6380 GCA_051962375.1 Tepidisphaeraceae bacterium | reverse complement strand
TCGATCGCGCGGGAAAATCTCGCGACGCAGCAAGACACGCTGGGGCTGACCCAGTCGCGCTTCAAGGCGGGCTTTGTGACGGAACTGGATGTCGCCCGCGCCAAGACGCAAGTCGCCGAAACCACCGCCATCCTCCCGCCGCTGGAAGCGCAGATTCGCCAGACGATTCACGCGTTGTCGGTGCTGGTGGCGCAAGAGCCGGACGCACTGACATCGGAATTGACGACGACGCTGACGAGTCCCACCCCGCCGCCGAGCGTGCCGGTGGGGCTTCCGTCGGATTTGCTGCAGCGTCGCCCGGACATTCGCCGCGCCGAACGCCAGATCGCCGCCGCCAATGCGCGCGTGGGCGTGGCGACGGCGGACTTGTTTCCGAAATTCAGCATCACCGGCTCGCTCGGGCTCGATTCCAGCCACGCGCGGAACCTGTTTGCGTGGGACAGTCGCTACTTCCTGTTCAGCCCCGGCGTGAGCTGGAACATTTTCGACGCCGGCCGCACGCAGGCGAACATCGCCGCCCAGACTGAGCAGCGCCAGCAGCTGATGCTCGCCTATCAAAACGCGGTGCTGCAGGCGCTGAAGGAAACGGAAGACGCCCTTGTGAATTACGCCACCGAGCAAACCCGTCACGCGGCCCTGAGTGAAGCCGTTCAATCCGCGCGCACGTCGGTCAACATCGCCCGGCAGCAATACGAGCAAGGCGTGATCGATTTTCTGGTCGTCCTCGACACGCAGCGCGATCTGCTGAGCGCCGAAGACGCGCTGGTGCAATCGGACGAAACGATCGCGACGAATCTGGTGGCCCTCTACAAGGCGCTCGGGGGCGGGTGGGAAGTGGATGCGGCGCGGCAGATGAATTGAGGTGGCCATGGCGGAAGTGACTCACATTGTCATTCTCGGCGGCGGGTTTGGCGGGGTTTATGCGGCGATGGAGCTGGAAAAGCTCGTCAAAACCCGCAGCGACATCCGCATCACCCTGATCAGCCAGGAAAACTTCATGCTCTTCACGCCAATGCTCCATGAAGTGGCCGCGGGGGATTTGTCGCCGGAGAACATCGTCAATCCCATTCGCAAAATGCTGCGCCACACGCGGTTCATCGAGGCCGAAGCCTGCCGGATCGATCTGGCCGCCAAGCGCGTGGATCTGGAGCGCGGGCTCATGCGATTGCCGCACTCGATCGCGTACGACCACCTCATCCTCGCGAGCGGCTCGGAATCGAACTTTTTCGACATGCAGGGCGTCGCCGATGCCGCGTTGACGATGAAAACGCTCGGCGACGCGACGCTGTTACACAGCCGCATGCTGGCGGTGCTTGAGTTTGCCAGCGAAACCACCGACGCCTTCCTGCGGAAGCAACTGCTGACGATCTGCATCGCCGGCGGCGGCTTCGCGGGGGTGGAAACGATCGGGGCCGTCAATGATTTCATGCGCGAAGCGCTCGTGTACTACCCGGAAATCCAGGAGAAGGAATTGCGGATCGTCCTGATCCATCCGAAGGACGTCATCCTGCCGGAACTGGGCGAAAAGCTCGGGCGGTATGCCCAGCAGAAGCTGATCGATCGAGGCGTGGAGATCGTGACGAACGCGCGGGTGAGCGATTACAAAGACAACACCGTGTCGCTCTCGCACGGCGATCCGATCCCCTGCTTCACGCTCCGGTGGACCGCCGGCGTGAAGCCGGGGCCGTTGATCGAGCAGCTTGAGGTCGCCAAGGAAAAAGGGCGAATCACCGTCGATTCGTGCCTGCGCGTGCCCGGGCAGGACAATCTCTGGGCGGTCGGGGATTGTGCATCGGTGCCCGACTGGAAGAGCGGCAAGCCGCAGCCCCCCACCGCGCAACACGGCCTGCGGCAGGCGGTGCATGCGGCGAAGAACATCCGCGCCCTGATCGAAGGACGCGAACCCACCCCCTTCAAATTCACGACCATCGGCCAACTCGCCTCCATCGGCTCGCACGTGGGTGTGGCGAACATTATGGGCGTGAATTTCTCGGGATTCATTGCCTGGTTCCTGTGGCGAAGCGTCTACCTGATGAAGCTGCCGCGGCTGGTGAAGAAGATTCGCGTGGCCACGGACTGGACGCTGGAGCTGATTTTCTCGAAAGACTTCGACCAGCTCCTGTCGGCCCGGGATGTTCGGGCGATCGCCCGCATCGCGGATCGTATCAAGCCGCAGCAGGACGACGCCCCCGCCGAGCCGGAGAAGGCGCTCGCTCAATAGACACGCAGCCCCGCGCGCGTCGATTGCTGATTGATGAAGAAATAGCGCAGCGCATCGATCGGGTGATCGTGCGTGCCGTCCTTGTCGGGCAGTTCGCTGCGATCGGTCGCGTAGTGATAGCTTTGCATCGCCCGGATGAGCTTGGTGCAGCGCGGGTGAATGTGCAGGCGAATGCTCCCCGCCGCCGACTTGAGTGCGGCCCGGACGAGCTCGATCCCATCGACGATCTGGCTGGGCTTTGTTTTGACGACGAACCCCGACGCGCGCAGCAGATCGACATTGCTCTTGGCGGTTTGTTCGTTGCGACCCTGGCCGGCCGGATCGCAGGCGACCCGCGTCACCGCCGGCCACGCGCGCGAGCGCACTTCACGCAGGTGCTGATCCAGCGTGCGCTGCTCCTGCAGGTATTCATCGATCACGTAAAACGCATCCCCGCGGCGGACGATCCAAAGACAGACGAACGGCGCGCTGTACCCGAAATCCATCGCCAGCCACCATTCGCCGGCGCTGTCGAGGGGAAAAGGAGGCGTGGCCGTCACGTGGGCAGCGGGGTCGAACATCGCGAACACCAGGCCGCGCACGCTCGGGCGACGACAGAGCATTTCGCTGTTCCAGACGTCTTCACTCACCCGCGCTTTCATGGCGATCGCGTCATCGATCCGAAAAAACCCGTCGCCCCGCTCCTTCGCAATGCCGCCGCAATCGCTCCAGAGGGGGCAGGTGGCGCAGTCGCGTTCGGGCGGGCAGCGTTCGATGACATCGAGCAGGCACCAGCGCACCAATTGGCGGCCGGCGGGAACGGCTTCATCCACGATTTTCTGCATCAACCCGAACGGGCGGTGCAGCGTCGACAAGGCTTCGATCGTTCCGCGCGTGCCGTCGCTGGTTCGCGTCGCCAGCTGAGCCGCTTCCCAGACGGGTTCTTCGAACAGTTCCACTTCGTCACACCGGATTTTCTGCACGCGCAGTCCGCGCACGCTCCGCTGCGATTGCGTGAGGACGGCCGCGGTCGATTGGTTCGCCAGGCGGAGCTTGCGCGCGGTCGATCGCGGGTTTTCAATCAGCCCTTCATCGATCGTTTGCACGTGCGGCAAGAGGTAATCCCACATGCGCAGGCTCTGCTCGAGCGAACCGCCGAGGATGCGGACCGAGCAGTTCGGCTTGTGGAGCAGGTCCAGGAGCGTGACGACAGCCGCGAGCGAGGTCTTCCCTCCGCCGCGCGGCGCCCAGACGATCTGGTCCTTGGCCGGCTCAAAGTAGGCCTGGGTCACGTAATCAAACGGCGCCTGGTGATGCGCGCAAATCGGCTGCCGGGGAATGCGCAGGCCGGTGTAACGCAGGATCCAGGCGTGCAATTCATCGGGCGTTTCGCAGGGCGTGGTGGGCATGGCGGAGTTCCTTTGGAGAGATGGGGGAAGCGGGGTTATTCAGCGAGCGGGCGGGCCGAGCGATCGAGCCAGTAGTAGACCGGCTCATCCGCGTGGATCGGATCGACGCGCGTAAAGCCGGCCCGTTCGAACAAGGGGTGCGCCAAGCCCATGCGGGCCGACGCTTCGACATAACGTGTACTGCATTGCTCGCAGAGCCAGTGAATCATGCGGGTGGAAAGGCCGATGCTTCGGAATTGGGGATGGACGATCACCCGGCTGATGGTGCGGAGGCGCGCGTTGGTCCAGCGAAGGCGCGCGCCATACCGCAGCGGCTTCAGGCCGAAGGTGCGGTGCCGCGCCCGGTGCAGGGCCGATGGATAAGACAGGACTGCCACCCCGATCACGCGGGCCGGCTCGTCGGGGGCGAGATACCGCGCCACGCAAACCGCAGCCCACGTGGCCGGGCGCGAAGGAACATAGTGAAACCGCTCCAGCGTCCGGTAATCGCTCCGCGTGCCCGGCTCGAGAACAATTCGTCCGGGTAAAAAATCCGATGCTTGTCGGTAAATCATGTGCTATGCTCCTAGTGGGAACTGCCGGATTGTGTACGGATGTTGGAAGAAGTGATTTGTCCAGATTGCGGGGGCGTGGTTGGCGCACAGCCCGGGGATGAGCGCCAGGCATGTACGTGTTTTCAGCAACGTCGCACGCCCGTCTACACGCCACCCGAACCCGTTGACGATTCCCCCCCGCCGCCGGTGGAGAAGCTCTGCCGTCTTTGCGGCAAAAACGTCGCCGGCCATCGCCGGATGAAAGATTCACTCGGGTATCTGTGCCTGGCGTGCGCGAAGGCGGATCGGCGCGAAGATGACGGGCTCGTCTCGTGCGCTGAGTGCGGCAAGCGCCTGAAGCCGATGGGACTGGTCGATTACGCCGGCACGAAGATCTGCCGGACCTGCTTCAACGACCACAAGGAAATGAGCAAGTTCCAAGCGCCGCCCCCCAACCTGAGCGTGTACGACGATCGCGAGAAACGCTCGCTCAAGATGTGGCTGGCCGTGGGGGGCGTGCTGCTGCTGATCATTTTGCTGACGTCGCTGCACATCCTGCATTAACGGCGACGCCGCTGATGTCGTAACGATCGAAATCACAGCGGACGATGACCTCCGGTTGCAAAGCGGCCAGCAGATCGTGATGACTGGTCGCCACGACGGCGCCGAGCGTGGCGCCTTGATCGCCGATGTGGCGATCGATCAATCGTCGCAGCGCCCGGGCGACGATTCGCGCGGTCACCCGGTCGAGCAAGGCTGCGAATTCATCCATCGCCAGAACGGCGACGCTGGGCGTTTGGCCGACGCGGATCGCGGTGGCGACGCCGAGCGCCAGCATGAGCCGCCAGCGTTGGCCGTCGGAGAGTTCGGCGGGTTTCTGCAGGTAGGTCCATGCCTCGGCCAGGCCCACGCGGCTGAGGAGTTCGAGCGCGTTTTCGATCGCCGGCTCGCCGCCGGTGGTGGTCAGCGCATCGCAGACCAGATCGATGACGCTGACGCTCGGAAGCTTGATGGCGGCCGGATCGATCCAGGTGACCGGACCATCCGCCGACCGGTTCCGCAAGGCGGTCAAAAACCGCGACTTGCCCGCCCCGCTCGGCCCGGTGATCAGCGTGATCTGGCCGGGCGAAGGGAGTGCCTGGCGCAGCAGGGCATCGGGCACTGGCAGGAGTTTGCGCTTGCGGGGCGGGAGCGCGAACAGTCGGCGGACGCGTTGGGTGGTCGTCATCGAAAGATCCTTTCAGACGTGGAGGAAAGACGGCGGGAGCCGAGCGGCTCAGAAGAACGCCGGTTGACGAGGAAGGAAGAACTGCCACGCGCTATCGGGCGGCCACGCCGCGCGCGACGCCGCGGGCGTAGGTGAGGTGTTCATTGACGGCGGCGGGCGTGAGGTGCTGCAGGCGGGCGATGTGTCGAACCGGCTGGCCGCCGAGCGTGTGCATCAGGGCGATCAAGCGGGCTTCACTGGAAAGCGGGCACCGCGGGTCGAGCGCGCAGCGGGCGAGCGGGGAATGCAGCCGCGTGCGGATCATCGCCAGGCGGCGCGACACCGTGCCGGCATTCAGGCCCAGCGCCTGGCCGATCAGCCGATGCGGAAGGCCTTTCTCGACCATCTCCAGCAGCGTGCGATCGGCTTCGTTCAGGTAGAGCCACGCTTTGGACTTTTTGACCGATGCTTCCCCCGCCCGCGGCGGCCGGGACTTGGCTTGAAGTTCATCCAGATCAAAGACTTGCACATGCCCTCCCGTGTTTAACAGTCACTAAACTTCCCGCATGCATGTTAGGATTATGTACGGTTCTGTCAAGGCAAAAATCGCCTGCGTTTTTGCGGGGCGAACTGCGGCTCGCGGCCGGGGTTAGTTGAGCTTCAGGCCTTCGGGAAGTGTGTCCAGATTTTCGCAGCCGGCGTCGCGGACGACGTACATGTCTTCCACGCGCACGGCCCCCACCGCCCGGCTGTAGAGGGCGGGCTCGATGGTGACGACATCGCCGCTGACCAGTTCCACGCCATTGAAATCCAGAAGCGGCGGTTCTTTCAGATCCAGGCCCAGGCCGTGTCCGGTGCCGTGGGGGATGAAGATCAGATCTTCGGCCGCATCGGCGGGCGGGAAGCCGATATGCACGCCCCCCGCCTGCAGGACCGCGACGACGGCCCGGTGGACTGCGTCGCCGGTGGAGCCGGCGCGCGTCTCGCGTTCGGCGGCGGCTTTTGATTGGCGGACGAGCGTGTGCATGTGC
>JBQCCH010000600.1:0-4152 GCA_051962375.1 Tepidisphaeraceae bacterium | reverse complement strand
CCCGCGCCGGCGGATCACATCCCCTGGCGGACCGATTTCGATGCCGCCCTCACCGAAGCCAAGGCCGCCCATAAGCCCGTGTTGATCGATTTTTCAGCCGCCTGGTGCCCCCCGTGCCAAGTGATGAAGCACGAAGTCTGGCCCGACCCGGCCGTGGGCGAGGCGGTGCGAGCGGGCTTTATCCCCCTGCTGCTCGATGCCGACGCCCCCGGCGCGCAAGCGATTTACGCTCGTTACGACGTTAGCACCATCCCGGCTGTCCTCATCGTCGACAGCGACGGCAAGGTGCTTCGCTCCCGATCCTACATGAATGCCTCGGAAATGATCGGCCTGCTCAAGGCCGCCGCCCCCGGTTCGCAAAACGGCTGACCGCCGCCGCTCAACGCCCCCCCGTTCAGCGTCCGCCGTACCGGGCCGCTCGTTCCTTATCGCGCTTGCGCTGGTTGTCGCTGGCCCGCTGGAGCGTCTTTTTCTCGCGCCCGGTCAGGCTCTGCATCCCGGATTGGCTCACTTTTTCCAGGATGCGGTCAACCGCCTGCTGCTCGTCGATCTCTTCCTGCAACGCGCGGTCCCCCTGCCAGGCGCGCAATTTCATTTGCTGTCGCACCAGCAAGGGCCCGCCCAGCCAGGGCGCGAAGAACCCGAACGCCAACCCGCCCAAGTGAGCCGCGTTCGAATAATCGTGATCGCCGACGATCGTCAGCAGATACAGCCCCGCGATCAGCCCGGCCGCCAAACGGATCGGCACCAGGAAAAAGACCAGCACGATCTGCCATTCCGGAAACAGCAAGGCATCCGCGCCCAGCACCGCAAAGATCGAGCCGCTGGCGCCCACGAGGAACCCCAGGTTCCCGTTGATCGCCGACAGGACCATGAACGTCAGCCCCGAGACGATCCCGCCCGCCGTATAAAACGCAAAGGCCTGGCCCACCCCCCAGCGCCGTTCCAACGCGGGCAGCAGGAAATAAAGGCCCAGCATGTTGAAAAACACGTGCGCGCCCGACGCGTGCAGGTACTGATACGTCACGAAGCGCCAGACCTGCCATCCAGTGCCGGCGCCGTATTCGAGCGCGCCCCAGCGAAGCAATTCGTCGTACGGCCGGCCGAAGATTTTGAGCAGAAACAGGCCCAGATTCACCGCGATCAGGATCCCCGTCAGCCGGGTGATCGGCGGGAACCGAAATTGCACGGGCGGGATGTTGTCGCCGTTGTCCCGGTTGTACTCACGGTTCTCCCAGCTCATTGGCCGCTCCCGTGAAAACGTTCGTGAAAGCGCTCATAAAATAACAGACTCGCGATCGTCTTGCCGTCCACAATTTGCCCGTGCCCGATCGCGTCGATCGCCTCGGCGAGCGTCATCGGCATGAGCTCGATCTCCTCCCCTTCGTCTTTCTGCCCCGCCTGCGGCAGCAGGTCCGTCGCCAGGAACACGTGCAGATTCTCCGTCAGAATCCCGGGCGAAGAATAAAAGCTCGTCAGCCGCCGCAGCTTGCCGGCGACGTAATTCGTCTCTTCGATCAGCTCCCGGCCGGCGCAGTTCATGGGGCTCTCGCCCGCTTCCAGCGTGCCGGCGGGCAGTTCCAGGAGATATTCCCGGATGCCGTAACGCAACGTCCGAATCAACAGGACCTTCCCGTCGGGCAGGATCGGCAGAATCACCGCCGCCCCGGGATGCACGCACACCTCGCGGGTGTGCCGCGTCCCGTCCGCCAACCGCAGGTGGTGCAGTTCCAGCCGCACCTTTTTGCCGGCGTAAAGCACCTGCTTTTCGATCACCTTCTCGTCCATGTCCGACAGTATATCACTCTGTCGCAGGGAAGGATTGTCGTTGCTTTCGAGCTGCCGATGCTTATGAAAGCTGCGGAAGATTCCGCCTATGCACGACGCCGGACCGTTTGCCATCCTCCTGTTGCAGATCGCAACGATCCTGTTGCTCAGCCGGGCGATGGGGCTGCTCTTTGCCAGGTTTCACCAGCCCCAGGTCATCGGCGAAATCCTGGCCGGCATCATGCTGGGGCCGACCTTGTTCGGCTGGGTCTGGCCCGGCGGGTTTCACTGGCTCTTCGCCAACGAAGCCTCCCTCGGCGTCCTGAACATGATCGCCCAGGTGGGCGTCGTCCTGTTCCTGTTTCTCGTGGGGCTTGAATTCGATCCCCAGATCGTCCGCGAGCGCGGCAAAACCGCGGCGGCCATCAGCGTGAGCGGGATTTTGCTCCCCTTCGGGCTGGGGTTGCTCGTCACCTACCCCTTGAAGCACCTGTTTGACCCGTCCACGCAGGCCAACCTCCTCCCCACCGCCCTGTTCATGGGGGCGGCCATGAGCGTGACGGCATTCCCCGTGCTGGCGCGGATCGTCACCGAACGAAATCTCCAGCGCACCGAAGAAGGCGGCCTCGCGATCGCCGCCGCCGCGATCGACGACGTGCTCGCCTGGTCGATGCTCGCGGGGGTCGTCGCCTTTGCGCCCAGTTCCCACCATGCCGCCAGCCCCCTCTGGGTCATCGTGCTGGCGGTGATCTATGTCCTGTTCATGTGGCGCGTCGTGCGACCGTTCCTCACGCGCGTGCAGGCCGTCTTCCTGCGGCAGGACGACGTCACTCCCGGCATCCTCGCGATCCTGCTGCTCACCCTGCTGCTGAGCAGCTTCACCACCGAACTCATCGGCGTGCATGCCCTGTTCGGCGCGTTCGTGGCCGGCTTTGTCATGCCCAAGAACGCCCGGTTCGTCCATGCCGTCACCCTGCGGCTGGAAGCCTTCTCCGTCGTCTTCCTGCTCCCCACCTTCTTCGCTTACGCCGGCATCAAGGCCGACCTGCGCAGCATCCTGCACCCGGACATGCTCGGCTACACCGCGCTGATCATCGCGATCGCCTGCATCGGCAAGCTCGGCGGCGCGGGCGTGGCGGCCTGGCTCACCGGGCTCTCCAAGCGCAAGAGCCTCACCCTCGGCGTGCTGATGAACACCCGCGGGCTCATGGAATTGATCATCCTCACCGTCGGCCTGCAGCTGGGCGTCATCAACCAGAAGGTGTACGGCATGATGGTCGTCATGGCGCTGGCCACCACCGCGATGGCCGCCCCCCTCATCAACCTGCTGCTGCCGCGGATCGCCAAGCTCAAGCCCGACAAGATCTTCAGCGTGCTGATCCCCGTCGCCCGGCCCGACTCCGGCGGCACGCTGATGCAGATGGCCGCCTATCTCACCGATGCCGACGCCCAACACCGCCGGCTGGTCGCCCTGCATTTGCAGCGGCCGACCGAATCGCAGGCGTTTCGCAGCTTCACCGGCGCTGCGCCCACGGCCGAGCAGCTGCAGGAGCTCGAACCCCTGCTCTCAGCCGCCCGAGAGCGGCATCTGGGCGTCGAGCCCGTTTCCTTCTTCAGCCGCGATGTGCCCGCCGACATCGCCCGCGTGGTGCGGCAGCAGAACATCGACCTGGTGCTGATGGGCTACCACAAACCCGTCTGGGGCCGAGCCCTGCTCGGGGGCGTCGTTCATCGGGTGCTGACGTCCACCGATTGCGATGTCGCCGTCTTTGTGGATCGCGATTTCCAGCAGCCCCGGCGTATCCTGGTCCCGTTTCTGGCCGGCTCGCACGACCGGCTGGCCGTCGAGATCGCCGGCAAGCTCGCCAAGACCACCGGCGCCGCAATCTCCATCATCCATGTCACCAACGCCCAGCGCTCGGGCGAACACCCGAACATCGACCGCGCGTTCAATGATCCCACCCAGAAGCGGGCCGTCAACATGAAGGTGGTCGCCTCCGACTCGCCGGCCGACGCCGTGCTGGCGGAAATTCAGGACCATGACCTGGTGGTGATCGGTGTCGCGGAAGAATGGGGGCTGGAATCGTCCTTGCTGGGCATGCGTGCCGAACGCATTGCCGCGGAATGCCCGGCATCGATGCTGATTGTCCGCCGGTACGTCGCCCCCAGTCTGCAAGTCGGATAAGCCACGGACACCGGGGGCCAACGCTGGAGCAAAATCCGGCGATTCTTCTTTTCATTTCGTTGCCATGACGGCATCCTGACAGAGGCGATTGGAAGGAGAACCGGCATGGTGGACACCCCTCTCGCGTCGCTCGGCGTCGGCCTGGACGACCTGGCGCCGACTGAGTTTCGCGCCATCGACTTCGACTGGACGGGCTTGAG
>JBQCCH010000599.1:0-4456 GCA_051962375.1 Tepidisphaeraceae bacterium | reverse complement strand
AGACCATCGAACTGCTCGGCCTGCGGGCGCTGGAGATTCCGACCCATCCGCAAACCGGCGTCGATCTGCAGGCCCTGCAACGCGCGATCCGTTCCAAAAAAATCGACGCCTGTCTCTTCACGCCCAATTGCCACAACCCGCTCGGCTTCATCATGCCCGAAGCGAACAAGCGGCAACTCGTCGAGCTGCTCGCGCGCCACGACTTGCCCCTGATTGAAGACGACATCTACGGCGACCTCGCCTTCGCGGCGCAGCGGCCAACGGTCTGCCGTGCATTCGACCGCGACGGCCGCGTCCTGCTCTGCTCGTCGTTTTCCAAAACCCTCGCCCCCGGCGCCCGCGTCGGCTGGTGCGCCCCGGGCCGGTACCTTGACGACGTGATGCGCCTCAAGTTCTGCAACACCATCGCCACGCCCACGATTCCGCAACTGGCGATCGCCGAATTCCTGGCGGTCGGCGGGTATGCCCATCACCTGCGGAAGCTGCGCAAACGCTACGCCGAGCAGGTGCAGTTCGTCTCCCACGCCGTGCAGGAATTCTTCCCCGGCGGCACCCGCGCCTCGCGACCGGCCGGCGGTCATGTGCTGTGGGTGGAACTTCCCGCCGGCGTCGATTCGGTCAAGCTTTTTGAGCGCGCGATCGCCGCCCGAATCAGCCTCGCTCCCGGCACGCTCTTTTCCGCCGGCCGCGGTTACCGCAACTTCATCCGCCTCAACTGCTCCCACGCCATGACGCCCACGCTGCGGCGCGCCATCCAAACCGTCGGCGAACTGGCCGCCCAACTATGCGACGAACCGCCCGCGCGGTGATGCCGACGCATTTGAATGGACGCATTGGATGATCGCACCCGCCGCATTACGATGAACCGCGAAATGGACGTCATCGCCGCCCGCTCGCTCGCCCACGCCCTCATGAAACGGCACGGCCTCGGCGACTGGCATTTCTGCTTCGACCGCGCCAAGCGCCGCTTCGGCAGTTGCTCCTCTCACCGCAGGACGATCACGCTCTCAATTCCGCTAACGTTGTTAAACAGCGAGGCCGAGGTCCGCGACACGCTCCTGCACGAAATCGCCCACGCCCTGGCCCCGGGCGGGCATCATGCCGCCTGGCGACGCAAGTGCATCGAAATCGGCGCCAAGCCCAAGCGCTGCTTCAGCGGCAAGACCGTCAACCTCCCGCCGATCCGCCGGCGCGTGCAATACGTCGGCCGTTGCGCGTGCGACATCCGGCACATCAAGGCGCGCCGCCCCACGCGAAAATACCTCTGCCGCCGCTGCCGCACCGTCCTCTTGTGGGTCGCTGAAATCCCTCGGCCCACGCCCGTCTGACGACCCCGCCGCCGGCAACGCACCCGGCAGCAATCTGGCAAACCCAGCACGCTTACGCCAAGATGCGGCCCGATGAATCCCGTCGTCACTGACAAGCCCTATGTTCCCGCGCCGCCCTACCACGGCACGGTGTGGCCGTGGCTCATGAACCGATACGCGCCGCGGCTGCTGCGTCGCCGGTATGGCACGCGCGTCACGCAGGTGAACAACGCCGACAAATTGCGCGATTCCATCGCCGCCGGGCACGGCATCCTGATCGCCCCCAACCACTGCCGCGACGAAGACCCGATCCTGCTCAGCCGCCTCGCCCGCGATGTCGGCCGCCCTTTTTTCATCGTCGCGAGCGCTCACTTGTTCATGGGAAGCCGGCTGCAGGCGTTTTTGCTGCGACGCGCCGGAGCATTCTCGATCTACCGCGAAGGCATGGACAAGCAGGCGGTGCAAACCTCGATCCAAATCCTGGAATCGGCCGAGCGGCCGCTGGTGATTTTTCCCGAAGGGCACATCTCCCGCACGAACGATCGCCTCACGCCGATGCTCGAAGGCACCGCCCTCATCGCCCGGCAGGCGGCCAAGAAGCGCGCGAAAGAGGGGAAAAAAGTCGTCGTCCACCCGGTCGCCATTCGCTATCGCTACCCGTTCGACGTGCAATCCGCCGCCGCCCGAGTGCTGGATGACATCGAAACCCGCCTCACCTGGCGCCCCAGCCGCGGATTGCCGCTGCACGAGCGTTTTCACAAAGTCGGCGCGGGGTTGCTGGCACTGAAAGAATTGCAATACCTGGGCCGCACCCAGGAAGGAACGATCTCCGAGCGTCTGCAGCGGCTGATTGACGAGTTGCTGAAGCCGCTTGAGGCCGAGTGGACGCAGGGCAATTCCGACGGGCATCCGGTCGCCCGCGTGAAGCGTTTGCGCACCGCGATCCTGCCCGATCTCGTCAAGGGCGATCTCCCCGAGCCCGAAAAAGCCCGCCGCTGGCGCATGCTCGAAGACGCCGAGCTCGCCCAGCAGTTGTATCACTACCCGCCCGACTACGTCGTCGAAGGCGCGAGCGACGCCCGCGTGATCGAAACGGTTGAACGCTTCGAAGAAGACCTGACCGGCCGCATCAGCCTGCACGGACCGATCGAGGCGACGCTCACCGTCGGCGACGCCATCGAGGTCAACCCCGGCCGCGAAGCGCGCGGCGAGGCCGATCCCTTGATGGCCGCCATCGAACTCCAACTCCGCACCCTGCTCGGCCTGGCCGACCCGAAGGAAGCCGAATGATCCTCGCCCTGCTCCACATCGCCCCCTGGCCGATCGTCGCCGTGCGCGGCGGCCTTGTGCTGTTGGGCATTTTGATCTGGTATTGGTCGCAGGCCGTGCTGGCCAAACGTGTGCCGAAGGTCGCCCATGAGATGCCGCTGACCGATGGCATCCACGTGCTGACGGCGCCCCTTCACGCCCGCTACGGCACCAACGTCGCGGCCGGCAACCGGCTGCTGATCGGGTCGTCCCTCGTGATCGATCTCCTAGGCGCCTACCTCATCGGCAGCGCGGTGTTCGGCGGGTCGTTCCGCCCGTTTTTGGGCTTGGTCATGGTCTTTGCTTTGCGGCAAATCTGCCAGATGCTCTGCCCTCTGCCCGCACCCGAGGGCATGGTCTGGCGCTATCCGGGCGTCCCCGCCATCCTGGTGACGTACGGCACGACGAATGACCTGTTCTTCTCCGGGCACACCGCCATCGCCGTTTACGGCGCGGCAACGCTCGCGGGCCACTGGGGACCGTGGGGATTGGCCATCGGTTTGCTCATCGCGCTCTTTGAGGCCGCCACCGTCCTGGTGCTTCGGGCGCATTACACCATGGACGTCTTCACCGGCATTGTCTGCGCACTGTGGGTCTATTCGCTCGGCGGCACGATCGGTCCCTGGGTCGATCAGGCCATTCGTCATCTCGTGGGATGAGGCACTCGTATGGGGCGGCGAACCAAAATCCTTGACTTGCCCTTCGACCCGGCCGACGCCGAGTTCAATCGGCAGAACGCGCTCTACCTCGCGCACGCGGCCGACATCGCCTACCACCGCCGCCCCGCCCGCGCCGCCCGCCAGCGCCTTGGCCTGGAAACTTTTCCCTTCTGCAACAAGATCACCCGCACCCGCGGCTTTCTCGGCATTGCCCGCGACTACGCCGTGCTGGCGTACCGAGGGTCGGACCCGATCACGCTCCCCAACTGGGTGACCGATGCGGTGGTGAAACTCGTCACCGCCGATGAATACGACGGCCGGGTGCATCATGGGTTCAGCTCGGCGTTGCGGCGAACGTGGGGCAAAATTGAGCCGATCCTCGATCGCGTCGGCGAGCGCCCCCTGTTCATCACCGGGCACTCCATGGGCGGCGCGCTGGCGGTGCTCACCGCGTGCCGCCTTGCCCGCGCCGGTCGTCCGCCGGCCGCCACTTACACCTTCGGCGCGCCGCGCGTGGGTGATCCTGCCTTCTGCGCCGGCTACTCGCTGGCGACCTACCGCGTCGTCAATCGGCTGGATCTCGTCCCCGAATTGCCGCTGGCTTCAGTCCGCAACCTGCTCCCCGAAAAGCCGCGGCTCACCAATGAAACGATCCTGGCCCGCCTGAAAAAGTTGGCCGATCGAATGCCCTGCTACGGGCACGTCAGCACGCTGGTCTATCTCGACGGCGACGGCGCTGCCTCCCTGGGTGCGGACGTCGTTCCCTGGCGCCGCCAGGCCGTCGCCCGCGCCATCGCCACGCGCGGGCGCAGCTTCCACGAGGGGCTCACCGATCATTTGATCAGCAGCTACATCCGCAACCTGTCGCCCGCGAGCGAGCGTTTGCGCCGCAGCAGCACCCACCCCGCCAGCCCCGCCGCCGACAGCAAGGCCGGCTCCGGCACCGCCACCACCAGGCCCACCAGATCGGTGTTGTAATTCGTGTAGCTCGTGTACACGCCGCGCATCCAGATCAACGACGTCTGCGTGTCCGAAATCGCCGTCGCCACCGGACGCAGGTTGTCCATCGTGGAATTGCTCGTCAGAGCCGTCCAATCCCAAGTCACGCCGTCGTCGGCCGTGATGCCCTTGTAGATCTCGTAATGGCCGCTCGCCAGCTTCAGGTCGGTGCTCGGGTCATAA
>JBQCCH010000598.1:0-6364 GCA_051962375.1 Tepidisphaeraceae bacterium | reverse complement strand
ATCATCGGCAGCGGCGACGTGCTGACGGCCGAGGATGCGGTGCGGATGAAGCTCGATACCGGCGTCGACATCGTCTGGGTCGCCCGCGGCGCGATCGGGAATCCCTGGATCTTTCAGCACGCGAAAGTCCTGCTGGATCAGACAACGCACGCCGCGCTGCAGGGTGAGGTCCGGTTGGCTTACCCGATCCAGCCGCCGACGATTTTTGAGCAGCGCCAGGCCCTCAGCGAGCATTTTGCCGAAGCGATGAACGTGCACGGCGAGCAGACCGCCGGGCGGCGCATGCGGAAGCTCGGCATCAAATACGCCCGCTTCCACCCGCAGGCGGCCGAGGTCAAAAAGGATTTCATCGACATCGCCAGCATTACCGATTGGTCGCGCGTGCTGGAGCGCTGGTACCCAACGGACGGCCCGGGCATCTGGCCCGCGCCGGCGTCGGCGGATGAAGTCAACGACCCGCAGTCGTGCGAAATGTGACGCTCATCCGTCTTTGCTACGATTGCCGGTATAACTGCCGTGCCCGCCAGCGATGCGGGCCCGGCGATTGAAGTAGGCCTTTAGCGAGGATTGTGCATGCGTCGAAAATTTGCGTCGTTGCTGACTGTCGGTCTGATCGCTTCGCTCTGGGGCGCCCAGGCCGCCCACGCCGCCGACATCGAATTCACCCAGGAAACCCTCCCCAACGGCCTGCAGGTGATCTACGCCCCCATGCACAACGCCCCGGTCGTGAATGTGCGCCTGCTCTATCACGTCGGCAGCCGCGACGAAAACGACCAGCGCCAGGGGTTCGCCCACATGTTCGAGCACATGATGTTCCGCGGGTCGGCCCACGTGGCGCCGGAACAGCACATGAAGCTCATCGGCATCGCCGGCGGCGATTCCAATGCCTTCACCAGCTTCGACCAGACGACCTACCACGAAACGCTCCCCTCGAACAATCTGAAGCTCGCCCTCTACCTGGAGGCCGACCGCATGTCGAGCTTCAAGGTGAATGACAACATCTTCAAGATCGAGCGCAATGTCGTCGCCGAAGAATGGCGCATGCGTTACGCCAACCAGCCGCTCGGGCCGATGTTCGGCGACCTACTCAAAACCGCCTACACAACCCACAGCTACCGCTGGACGCCCATCGGCGACATGGACCAGCTCCGCAAAGCCAGCTCGGCCGAGCTGCAGAAGTTTTTCAACACGTATTACGTTCCGAACAACGCGTGCCTGGTGATCGCCGGCGAATTCAAGCCTGACGAAGCCCGGCAATGGGTGCACGATTACTTCGGCTGGATCCCGCGCGGCGGCGAGGTGCCGCGCCCGGAACAGCCCGAGCCCCCGCAAACCCAGGAACGCGTCAAGATCGTCAATCGCCCGAACATTCCGCTGGCCAACATTTACATGGGCTTCAAGACGCCCGGCTACAAATCCGACGATCATCTCGCCCTGGGCGTGCTCGGCACGATCCTCAGCAGCGGACGCACCGGCCGACTGGACGAAGCACTGGTCAACCTCCCCGACGCGCCCTGCGTGCAGGTGGGCGCCGAGGATTGGCAATCGGAAGACCCGTCGCTGTTCATCGTGTCGTCCGTGGTGTCGCACGGCAAAGACCCCGACGCCGTCGTCAAAGCCATCATGAACACGATCGACGGCGTCATCAAAAACGGCGTCACCCAGGACGAACTTGATCGCGTCCGCACGCAGGCACGCCGTGAAATCATCCTGTCGCGCCAGACATGCGACAGCATCGCCACGCAGCTTGGCGATGCGGCGGTGTTTGAAGGGGATCCGAACCGGGCCAACACGCTTCTGGATCGGCTCAACAAACTCACGCCCGCCGACATCACCGCCGTCGCGAAGAAATACCTGGTGCCCGAACATATGACCGTCCTGCAGTATCGGCCCGGCCCCAGCGAAGAGCTGATGCAGGCGACCTCCACCGCCGACGATCTGAAGAAGGCGAAGGTCGTCGAATCCACCCAGCCCGTGAAGCCCAAGGAAATCCACTTCCCGGCCGACTACCCGACCACGCCGCCGTTCAATCACACGATCGATGCCGTGACCTTCAATAAGGGCGTTGAAGCCGACGAGCATGGCATCGACGTCATCACCATGACCGACAAGCGGCTGCCCTTGTTCAACGCCTCGCTCGTGCTGCGGGGCGGCAGCAACAGCGAGCCGCTCGATAAAGCCGGCGTCGCCGAACTGACGGCCGAACTCCTCCGCCACGGGTCGGCGGGCAAATCCCAGTATGATTTCGCCAGCGATCTGGAATCGCACGGCATTTCGATCAGCGTCGACGATCACGACGACAACACCCGCCTGAACATCGCCTGCACCAGCGATCAGATCGATTACGCGATCGCCCGGGCGAAAGAAGTGCTGGCGCAGCCGAACTTTTCTCCCGAGGAATTCGAGCAGGCGAAGCAGCAGGCGATTGGCGGCCTGATGCAGGAGCTCTCCAGCCCGCCGGCCGTCGCGTCGCGCGAACTGGCGCACACGCTTTACGGCAACACGCCGCTGGGCCACCGCGCCACGCCCGCCAGCCTGCAGGCGATCACCCTGCAGGACGTCAAAGACTGGTACAAGAAGGTGTACCAGACCCATGGCGCGATCATCATCTTCAGCGGCGATCTTACGCCCGACCGGGGCGACGCCCTGGCCGACGACTTGCTCAAGGGCTTCACCCAGAACGACACGCCGCCCACGGCCGACTACCCCGCGACAACGCAGCCGTCGAAGCCGCGCGTCGTCCTGATCGACAACCCCCAGGGCCGCCAGGCGACCGTCCGACTGGCGACGCTCGCCTACACCATCCGCAATGACGACAAATACGCCGGCAGCGTCGCCGGGCAAATTTTGTCCGCCGGCATCGAATCGCGATTGAACCAATACGTGCGGGCGGAAAAAGGGCTCACCTACGGGTGCTACGCCTATTTCCGACCCGGCCGGCATGGGGGCGCGTTCAGTGGCTCAGTCGACACCAAGCCCGAAACCGCCGGTGAAGCCATCGAGGCGATGGAAAAAGTCTTCAACGACCTGCGGACGTCAAACGTGACGAAGCAGGAACTGCTCGACGCCCAGAGCCGCGTCGCCGGCGGCATGATCATGGAAACCCAGACCATGCCCCAGCAGGCGGACCGGCGGGTGGAGCAAATCCTTAACGCCTACCCCGTCGATTACTACGACCAATACCCCGCCCAGATCGCCAAGGTGACCGCTGACCAGGTGCGGGAGGTCATGAACAAGTACGTCAAGCCCGACCAGATGACCTATGTCGTCGTCGCGCCGGCGAAAGTGGTCGCCGACCAGCTGAAGAAAATCGGCGATGTGACAATTTTGCCCATGCCGACGCAACGGTGACGCCATGGCCCGGGCTAGAATGGTCAGCGGAATCAGACCGGTCCCGGGAAATGAGGAATCACATGAATCGGTTGCTGAAGTCGATCACGGTGTTGGCGGCCGCGGCGGCGGTCGTCGGGTGTGAGGGCATGGGCCGTAGCGACAATTACACCGGCCCCCATGCCACGTACGTCGCGCCTGACCTGCCGAAGGATCAGGTCGCCACGCTCGATGGCACGTGGGGCACCTGGATCGAATCCGTGGATAACGTGCAACTCCCGACCGAAAAAACGTATTTCCCCGCCAACATCGGCGGCCTGGGGGGCAACAGCACCCGGGTCCTGCCCGGGCCGCGGCGGGTGTCGCTTTTTGTCACACAGGACAGCACCTACTACCGCACCGAATTCACGTTCGAGTTCCAACCCGGGCATGAGTACGAAATGTGCCGGGCGCTGAACGTGTACGACGACCTGATTCGCATCCATGACAAAACCACCGGCGATCTGCGCTACGTGCGATAGCGGCTGCGATCGCCGGCGCGGGATCGGCCCGAACCGGCGCCCGGCATATTCGATTGCATTCAGGCATGGGGGCGTGTAGTTAATCGGTCAGGACGTAACGAAACCTGCCGCCGGGATCTTGTTTATGCGGGTGTTGATGCTTGGATGGGAATTTCCGCCGCACATCAGCGGTGGACTGGGCACGGCCTGTCATGGGCTCGTGAAGGCCCTGAGCGCGGCCGGCATCGACACGCTCTTCGTGCTGCCGCGCCCGGCGGAAAACCCGTGCGAATCGCGCGTCGAGCTGGTCGACCCGCCACCAGCCCCGGAGGTTCTCCCCCACGTCACCTTCCGAACCGTGGAGGCCGCCTTCAATCCGTATCAGCGGCCGCGGGAGTTTGAATCTTCGCGCACCAGCCCGACCGCCCCGATGCTCACCCCGCCCGAACCGCCGATGTCGGCCGCCGTCGTCGAACAGACCGAGCCGCCGCTGTATGGCAATGACCTGTTCGGCGAGGTGCAGCGCTATGCCGCCCACGCGATGGAAGCGACGCAGAACGAATCGTTCGACATCATCCACGCCCACGACTGGATGACCTTCCCGGCCGGCCTGGCGATTGCCGCCGTCACCGGCGTGCCGCTGGTGGTGCATGTTCATAGCACTGAGATCGACCGCGTGGGCGAGCACCTGGATCAGCGCATCTACGACATCGAACGCCGCGGCATGCACGGGGCGATGCGCGTGATCGCGGTCAGCTCGTTCACCAAGGATCGGATCGTTCGCGATTACGGCATCGAGCCGCACAAGGTGGATGTCGTCTACAACGCCGTTGAATCCCACGAACCGCCGCCGCCGAGCGAAGAATTTTCGATCCGCCCGGGGGAAAAAGTCGTCCTGTTCCTCGGCCGGATCACGATGCAGAAGGGGCCGGAATACTTCCTCGCCGCTGCGAAAAAGGTGCTGGAGGTGATGGACGATGTGAAATTCGTCATGGCCGGCTCGGGCGACATGCTGCAGCAGGCCGTCGAACTGGCGGCGGAATTCGGCATCGGGCACAAGGTGCTCTTCACCGGCTTCCTGCGCGGGCCGGATGTCGAGCGCATCTTTCAGATGGCCGACCTGTACGTGATGCCGAGCGTGAGCGAACCGTTCGGCATCGCGCCGCTTGAAGCCATCGCCAACGACGTGCCGGTGCTCATCAGCCGCCAGAGCGGCGTCAGCGAAGTGTTGCCGCACGCGCTCAAGGTCGATTTCTGGGATACCCACGAGATGGCCAACAAGATCGTCGCCGTGCTGCGTCATCCGCCGCTGGCGCTGATGCTCCGTGAGCAGGGCACGTTCGAATTGAGCAAGCTCAGCTGGGACGACAGCGCCCGCGCCTGCATCGGCATCTACAAGCACGCCATCCAGATGATGCGGTGAGCGGCCTCGTGATCACTTGGCGATGCCCGATTGATCCAGCTTCATCAGCGCCTGCACATCCGCCGCCTTCTGCTGCGGGCCGCCACCGGGGATGTTCAGCAGTTCATTGCCGTAATGATCGAGCAATCGCAGTTGCGGCTCGATCTGCATCATCGATCGCAGCACGCCCACCTTGATGGCGTCGGCCTTCGGAAGGGCGGGCCAAGGCATCTGTGCTTCCTTCATGTATTTGAGCATCTGCGCGGGTTCGTCGTCATCGTTGATCATGACGAACACCAGATGCGGATTGCGCGGCCCGATCTCGTTCATCGCTTTCACGAGCGCCGGCGACACCTCATGGCAAAAGGGGCACCAGTTGGCACCGTAGTAGACGGCAAAGACTTTGGCCGAATCCAGATCCACCGTCGCGGGCTTGCCGTCACTGTCGACGAGCTTGCCCTTGAGTTCTTCGACCACGCGTGACGGCCGCTCGCCGGCGGGGGTCTTGGCCAGTTCGCGGGCGCGGGCCAGCAGGTCGGTATCGCTCAGCTCAACGCCGGTGATGCCGCCCTGGTTCTGCGGGGCATAGACGTGCAGCCCCTGCTTATCGACGCTGGCCAGCGTAAATTCCGTATTGGCCGGAAACGCCCGGCCCTTGATCGTCACGGGACGAGCAACTTCACCTGCGGCGGCCAAAGCGAGGCATCCTTCACCAGCGATGCCGCATCCACCGCGCGCTGGGCGGGCGTCAATTGTTGCCACTGGGCGTTGGCGGCCGCGAGCAGGTCACAGTCGCCGGGCTCCAGGGGGAAGTTCGTCATCGCCTTGGTGACGCGCAGCGTTTTGCCGTCAAAATCCAGGGTGTGCACTTTCTCGCCCTTGCGCAGCACCTTGCCGCCGCCGAATTTCACGGTGTCGGCCATCGTCACATAGTCGGGCAGCCGCTCCGGATGGTGGGCCAGATCACGCAAGGTCAACGTTTCCGGCGGGGGCGTCGCGCTACGCGCAGCGGCCGACACCATGGCCGGCGCCATCAACATGGCCAATCCCAATGCGGCAATCTTGCTTTTCATGTGCACTCCCTGTTGAGCTGATCCGGCACACGCCAACCCCTGGCGGATTGTGCATGCTC
>JBQCCH010000597.1:0-2892 GCA_051962375.1 Tepidisphaeraceae bacterium | reverse complement strand
CGCCGTGCCGGCCGGGTGTGACACGCTGGGCAAAGAAGCGGGCCGGCAGCCGGGGTGGCCCTATTGGTTCGCCCAGGGCGCGCCGGACGAGCGATCGAAGGTGCTTGAAACATCGCGCTACTTCGATGCGTCGAACTTCGCGCCGCGCGTGCACTGCCCGGCGATTGTGTGCGTCGGCCTGCGCGACACCACGGCGCCAGCGCCGGGCGTGTTGGGAATGTACAACCAGTTGCAGGGCCCCAAGCAGCTGATCATCACGCCGGACGCGGAACACACCTCACCGCAGCCGCGCTTTGAGCAGGCGTCGCAGGCCTGGCTTATCAAACAGCGGCAGGCGACTTCGGGCCGGTGAATCAGCGCCATGCCTGCGCATCGCACGCGTCGCGGGCGCGCAGCAAGAGCGCGGCGGTTTCGAGCGTTTTCTGCGTGGAATACAAGGCAGCGTCGCCGTTGAAGGCGGCATCGAGCATGGCGCGACCGACGCTGGGGACAGCGCCGGCGAGATCGGTAATATCGCGGGTAACGCCGTCGGCATCGATCAATTGCGTGCGCTGGCCGCGCACTTCGACGACGCCGCGCGAGCCGGCCACGCGGAGGCGGTCGTCGCCGTGTTCGGGAGATTTGTCGGGACGAAGGAAGTCGGCATGGACGATGCCCGTGCCGCCGTTCTCCAACTCGGCCAGCAGGGCCACGTGATCTTCGAAGGCGGGCAGCGTGGGTCGGGACAGGTTGCCGCCGCGGCCGACGAGGCGGGTGAGTCGCTGGCCGGTGACGAACTCGATCACGTCGATGCCGTGGCTCGCAACCCACATCAGCGTCCCGGCATAGGCTTGCCGATCGGCGTACCACCCGGGCCGGCGGCCGAAGCGGTAGCTCTTTTGCGCGCTGGCCAGGATGACTTCGCCGACATCGCCCCGCTCCACGGCCAGCCGGGCGGCGCGGAAATCGGCTCGGCAACGGAAATCGAATTCAGTGAGGAGCACCCGCCGGGGGTTCTCGTTGACCAGGGATTGCAGCCGCGCCAGTTGCTCAGACGTGGCGGCGGCGGGTTTGTCGGTGATGGTGGGAATGTTTCGCGAAAGGCCGGCACAATTCCAGTCGCCGTTGTAGCCGTAGACCGCGCCGACACTGAGGAGGTCGGGCTTGAAGACATCCAGCAGGTCCGTGCCGCGGTCAAACCAATGGAATTTCGGGCCGGCGTTGGAATCTTCCAGGCGTTTGAGAAATTCCCGGGCGGCCGGGTCGTCGTGCCCGTCGCCGCTGACGGCGACTTCGCTCGCTTCGCTGAGGACCTGCCGCAAGTAGTGATGTCCATTCCCGCCGATGAAGCCCATCCGTAATGCCATGCCCGCATTATGAACCGGTCGGCCGATTCGCGAAATGACGCGGCATGGGAAGTGCACCCGCGCGACTGAATTTTTGAGCGTGCGCCGCGTACGAAATGACGGGCGATTCCTTCGCGTTTGGGGGCAACGGTGGAATGGGCGTTCAGTAGCATGAACACGCGGACCCCGATTAACCCCCGCTAGAATTCATGAATCCACTGCATCGGATCGCGCGACTGGCTTTGCGAAAGACTTTGCGGCCGGCATTGCGACAGGCTTTCATTGTTTCCGCGTTGGGCGGCGTTCTGCCTGCGGCGACGGCGTTGGCCGACAATGGCGCGGTCGACCGTTCCCGCGAAATCATGCTGCCGGCCGACGCGCCGGTGGGCACGCAGTTGCAGGAACTGGAAAAACGCTGGGGCGATTTTTATCTGAAGTACAACGATCCGGCCGAGGTCACGCGGTTGAACCGGGCGGCCGATCGATTGTTTCCGCTCTTGGGCGCGGACGGCCGGTTCAGTGATCTGCGGTATGCCAATGTCATCAGCAAGCGCGACGGCGGCCCGGGCTGGGGGGATCATCTCTTGCGGCTGGTCGATCTGTTCACCGCCTGGCGCACGCCCGGCACGAAGGTATTCGGCGATGCCGCGTTCGCGAAGCGATGCGCGAAAGGTCTGGATGTGTATTGCGCGCAGCCGTACGACCGGAACGACGTCTGGGGCTTCGGCCATCCGTATGCCGACTTGTTGGAATCAAACCGGATCGGGCGGATTTGCCTGTTTGCCCGCACCGATCCGAAGGCCATCCCGCAAGCGCAGATCGAGCGGTGGGCGGGACGAATCATCAAGTCGATCTTTCAACCGAGCGACGATCCGGCCACGCAATTCACGCGAAACCGCCCGGGCCTGGAGGGGGGCGCGAACTTGCTCTGGTCGGCCCGGGGAGAATTGGCGGCCTACCTGGTGCAGTCCGACGAGGCGCTGCGCCTGCGGGCCGTCGATCGATATATGAAATACATCTGGCGGTCGATGACGATCACCTCACCCAAGGGTCCGGACGGTGGGTGCGAGCGGCTGACGGTGGACGGCATGCTGGGCGAGCATCATGTGCCTGCGATGGGATCGTACGGCGAGTGGTATGTCTCCGACATCGTCAATTTCCGGGATGCCTTGCAGGGGCTGCCGCGGTGGCAGATGCCGGGGGAGATCAACAAGGTGTTTGTCGATCTGTTGTTGGACAGCGTGGCCTTTTGCTACCAGGGGGCGATCGATCCGCACCTGTGCGATCACGGCGCCTGGCTGAACGGCCGCGCGCCGCACAACGCGACGCTGCGCCGCTGGATGACGGCATTTTTGGGTTGCGGCTATCGAACGGATGAACTGAAGCGTGTGCTCGCCTGGGAACCGGGCGTGTCGGACTGGCCGAATAAGGATCGGTCGGTGCGGCAGTATTACACGATCGACTACCTGACCAAGCATTATCCGCGGTGGATGGCGTCGGTGCGGGCGGTGTCGAATCGCACGTATGGCATGGAGACCTTTGCCCCCTACCACGCGCCGATGCGGAA
>JBQCCH010000596.1:0-2032 GCA_051962375.1 Tepidisphaeraceae bacterium | reverse complement strand
AATTGGCCGGCGATTTTGCGGGCGTGCGGTCGCGCGGGCGTGAAGTGGTACATCGTCGAGCAGGACCCGTGCTACCGCGACCCGTTCGACAGCCTGGAAATCAGCCTGAACAACCTGCGGCAGATGATGGCCGGCTAATCCTCCGGGGCGCCCAGGACCGCGCGGAGCTGCGGGCTGGCATCGGCGAGGTTCGGGCCGATGCGCGCGCCGGCATTGAGCAGCAGGCGTGCGACCTGCGGGTAATCGCCGGCCGGGTTTCGGCAATTCGTTGAGCCGTGGCAGCACCAGCCGAGCGGCGTGCTCTGGAATGAGGCATCGGTCAATTCGATCAGGTCGCCCCATCGCGAGCGGACGGCCGGGTGCTCAAGGATGAGTTGGACCAGGTCCGCCCGCCCGTGCCAGGCAGCGGCATGCAGGGGCGTGCCGCCGGTGGGGGGAACGATCGCGGGATCAAAACCGAGATCGAGCATCAGCCGCACCGCCGCCGCGTTGCCCGCCCATGCGGCGTTGGCGAGGCGCGCGTGGTCATTGGCACTTAGGCTGGCGAGCACATCTGGATCGCGGGCCAGGGCGGCGCGGGCGGCGGGTTCGTCGGCGATCGCACAGGCGGCCAAAAACCGCTGCCGTGGATCGGCACGGTCCAGAAGCAGGTCCAGCGCCGCCCGCTGACTGAAGGCGGCCGCCACTTCGAACGGCGTGCGTCCCTCGGTGAGCGTGTAGACGTAAATGTGCCGGCCCGGCGCGTCCGGGCAGGCGGGATCGTCTTTCGCGCCGACGGCGGTCGAAAGCAACCCGGGCTGTTCCGCGATCAACGCGCGCAGCCGGTCGACATCCCCCAGGGCGGCCAGCAGGAACACGTCGACCGATGCGCCGCGATCGACCAGGGCTCGGATGCGCGTGAGCGCGGCGGCGACCTTCGGCGCTGGGCCGCCATCCGTGGGCGGACGCGGCAGGGCCCACTGGGCGGCGGTCGATTGGTGATCAACATCGCGGGCATCGATGTCGGCGCCGGCGGTGAGCAGCAGGTCGATCGTTTCGACGGAGGCTGCAAAATGCAGGGGTCGGCAGCCATCGCCTCCCAGCATCGCGACGGCCGCGGGATCACTCGCCAGCATCACGCGGAGGTCATCGAGCCGATTCAGGTGGGCGGCGGAGCAGGGATCGAGCATAGCGCCGCGGGCGATCAACGCATCCGCCCACGCGGGATCGGCCGTCTCCAGCACGTGCCAGGGGCCGGCCCACCAGTCGCTGCGCAAATTCAGGTCGGCGCCGAAGGAGAGCAACAGGTCGATCGTCGGCAAATGCCCGCGCGCCGCATGGACGGCCCGGCCGCCGAAGGAAAACAGCGGTGCGTTGGCGAGCGATGGATCCTGTTGCAGGCACCGCCGCAGGTCGTCGAGCCGGCGCTTCTCGACGGCCTTTTGGAACGTGCGTCGCAGCGTGGCTTCGTCCATTCCCGGAGCGGTTGCGGGATCGGCCCGAAGGGTTCGCACGTGGGCCGCGAGCGTCCGCCAACTGCTGAAGCCGTACTCGCGCGCGACCGCCAATTGCGCGAGCGCGAGTGTGGCGTCAGGCTCGGTCTTGCGCAGTGCAGTCAATCGCTTTTTGGCGGATTTTTTCAGCCATTCGATGGAGGGATGCGCGGGCAATTCAAGCGGGGACGGTGCAGAAGACGGCGTAGACGACGGTGCGGGGGAGGGCTGTTCGTCAGCCATGGGAGACCTTCCTTCACAAGGGCTCGGCGTCCGCGATTCACGAGCCGGAAAGAAGGTTAAATCAATAACCTCGTGCAGGCGGGATGATCCCTTCACGCGGACCGTCGGCTCCCTGTCGAGCCGAGGACACCGTAGCCCAATCGTCAGCCGGACACAATTAAAAAGCGGCGGCCGGCGTTTCGGCAGTTTTTGAAAGCCGGCAAAGCGCGCACCGTCGAACGGGGCGGACTATCATCGAGCGATGCCGCACCTGGCCCCACCGTTGGAACGCGAACTGACCGAGGAGCGGATGGACTCGCCGACGATCCCGGAGCCGG
>JBQCCH010000595.1:0-5216 GCA_051962375.1 Tepidisphaeraceae bacterium | reverse complement strand
CCGCTTGTGCTTCGCGCTTTGACCGATTCGTCGATGACTTCATTGAACGCCTCCACGCTCAGTTGCGAGAGGGCGTGTTTGCCTTCTTTTTCGCAGCGGGCGACGAGCGTGCCGACGATGTGGTGGGCGGTGCGGAAGGGGATGCCTTGGGTCACGAGATACTCGGCGAGGCTCGTCGCGTCGAGGAAGCCTTTGTCCAGCGTCGGCTCGATACGGGCCTTGTCGTAGCTCGCGCTGTTCACGATCGCGGCCGCCATCGTGAGGCATTGGCTCACCGTGTCGTAGGCTCGGAACACGATGCGTTTGTCTTCCTGCAGGTCGCGGTTGTAGCCGATGGGCAGGCCCTTCAGGATCGTCATCAGGGCGAACAAATCGCCGTAGACGTTGCCGCACCGGCCGCGGATGAGCTCGAGCATGTCCGGGTTCCGCTTCTGCGGCATCATCGAACTGCTGGTGGTGTAGCGGTCGGCGATCTTGATGAAGCCGAACTCGGTCGACATGTAAATGATCCACTGCTCGGCCCAGCGGGAAAGGTGCTGGGCGATCATGGCGAGTTCGAAGACGAAGCGGCATGCATAGTCACGGCTGGCAGTCGCTTCGATGCTGCTCCAAGCCGGTCCTCGCGAAAAGACGGCGAATGGACCGTCCACCGTATCGGCGACGATGTACTTCGCCGTCTCCTCTCGATCGATCGGTAGCGATGTGCCCGCGATGGCTCCGCTGCCCAGTGGACACTTTGGCCAACCTTCGAGTTCACGCGTGGCCTCTCGATTCTCGAAGAACATCGTCATCCACGCGATTGCTTCGGCACCAGCACTGATGGGCTGCGCGCGCTGCAGATGGGTGTATGACGGCATCACGATCCCAGCGCTGCGTTCGGCAAGCAGGACGAAGGACTGCATCAAGTCGGTGAGCGCCACAGACGTCTGACGTATCGATGTGTAAATCCAAGATTCAAAATCCGTCGCCACCTGATCATTCCGGCTCCTTCCCGTGTGCAGTTTCCGTCCCGGCTCGCCGATGCGCTCGGTGAGGGCGCTTTCCACGCACATGTGGATGTCTTCCAACTCCGGTTTGAAGCCGGCCCACTTCGGGCCGTCGCGGTCGATTTCGGCTTCGATGTCTTTCAAGCCCGTCACGATCGCGTCGCGGTCGGCGTCGGTGATCAGGCCCACCTTCGCGAGCATCGTTGCGTGGGCGATGCTGCCGGCGACGTCCACCTTGTACAGCCGCCAGTCGTAGCTCATCGATTCGACGAAGGTTTGGGCGATGGCGTCGGTCGCCTCGCCGATGCGGGCCTGCCAGGATTTTGCGTTCGTGTTCTCAGCCATGTTCGCGATTGTAAGTGCGCGGGGGCTGAAGGGACAGAACCCGCCGATCGCGACGACGTGCGCCGCGTGCGGGGTCATTCGCGCCACGCACTTTTGAACGGACGTGGCGCGCGATGAAAATCGGATGGCGCGCGTTCACAAGTGCGCCATCCCCATTTCAAAGCGCGCCATCCCCGTTTCAAAGCGCGCCACGTCCGTTTAAAAGCGCGTCACCTTCTTTTCAAAGCGGACGGCGAACTTTTCAATCGGCATGGCGTGCTTTTCAATCGACGTGGCGCACTTTTCAAACGACATGGCGCACTAATAAAAAAAGATGGCGCACTTTTAAAAAGAAATGTCCCCCGATCGTTCAGTCGCCCCGGTTTCGTGTCGATGAGAAGGATAACGCGGGCTTGGGGCGGAATGGTTTCGCCAGGGGCGCCGCGGAGCATTCAAGGAGATTGCGATTATGGCAATTCCGATGAAAGATGCTCAGCTGGCGCCGTGGGCCAATAATTTCTCGACCCGCATTACCGCCGTGGGCAATCCGTATCAGATTCCCGACGCACAGGGCGATCTGATGGTCTCTCGCACGGCCGCGTTCGTGACCGCGTACAACACGCTGATGGCCGCCCGTTCGGACGGCACGTGGGCCGAATCGCAGACCGCCATCAAGGATGCGGCCAAGGCCGCCGTGCTGGAGATCGGCCGCGAGCTGTATGCGACCATCGCCGCCAGCACGTCGATCAGCGATGCCGACAAAATCCTCGCCGGGGTGCACGTGCGCGCCGACACCCACACGTCCGTCGCCGGTCCGACCGCTCGGCCGGGCATGGAACTGGTCTCGGTCGTGTCGCGCACGCTGACAGCCCGCATCTTCGACAGCGCCTCTGCCACGAAACGCGGCAAACCGGTCGGCGCGGTGCAGGCCTTCTGCTACACGTTCGTCGGCGAGACGTATCCGAGCGACCCCGCGCTGTGGCAATTCCAGGGGGCGTTCACCAAGGGGACGTGCGAGATCACCTTCCCCGACACCGTGCCCGGCGGCGCGCAGGTGTGGGTGTGTGCGGCGTGGGTGTCGCGCAAAGGTGAGACCGGCCCGGCGAGCATGCCCATCCCCGCGAACATCCAGGGCGGCGGCGTGGGAACGGCATCGTCGATGAAGATCGCTGCGTAAACCGGATGTCATTCACGACCGAGCGCCGGAGACGGCGCTCGGTCGCTTTCGGTCGATTGCATCGGCGCGAAGAATTGACACCCCGGCGCAGCGACGTACCTTCGGCTCCAACCTGCCGCGCAGATGGCGACTGCCGGCCTTTTGGAGAGGAAGGACGCTGTGAAACTCAGTTGGAATGGAATCGTCATCGGGCTGATGGCCGCTTGTTTTGCCACGCAGACCACCCGCGCCGCCGACACCGACACCGCCCGCTGGACGCCCGAACAGGCCAAGACCTGGTACGCGCAGCAACGCTGGCTGGTGGGAAGCAATTTCGTGCCCAAGAGCGCGATCAACGAACTGGAGATGTGGCAAGCCGACACGTTCGATCTGGCGGAGATCGATAAAGAACTGGGCTGGGCGCAATCGATCGGCATGAACACGATGCGCGTCTTCCTGCACGACTTGCTGTGGAAGCAGGACGCCGAAGGATTCCAAAAACGCATCGACGCGTTCCTGAACGTCTGCCAGAAGCACAAGATCAAGCCGCTGTTGGTGCTGTTCGACTCTTGCTGGGATCCGAACCCGAAGCTGGGCAAACAACACGACCCGCGCCCGGGCGTGCACAACAGCGGCTGGGTGAAAAGCCCCGGCGATCAGGAACTGCAAGACCCGACGGAAGTGCCGCACTTCGAAGCGTATACGAAGGGGATCGTCGGCGCGTTCGCGAACGACGACCGCATCCTCGGCTGGGATGTCTGGAACGAACCCGACAACAGCGGCGGAGGAAAATACGACCATCTGAATGTGCAGAAGCGCATCGAAATCGTCGGCAAACTGCTGCCGCAGGTCTTTGCGTGGGCGCGCTCGGTGCATCCGACGCAACCGCTCACCAGTGGGCCGTGGCATGATGAGAGTTGGGCGCCCGGCGCGAAACTGAATGCCGTCGAACAGGCGCAGCTCGACAATTCCGACGTGGTCACCTTCCACAGCTACGACCCGCCCGCGAAGTTCGAATCCCGCATCAAGCAACTTCAGCCCTATGGCCGCCCGATGATCTGCACGGAATACATGGCGCGTCCGATGGGATCGACGTTCGGCGACATCCTGCCGATCGCCCGGAAGTATGATGTCGGCATGATCAACTGGGGCTTCGTCCAGGGCCGCAGCCAAACGAACATGCCTTGGGATTCGTGGGATCATCCGTACGTCAAAGCGCCGCCGAAGGTGTGGTTCCACGACATCTTCTACCCCAATGGCAAGCCGTACCGACAGGAAGAAGTGGACCTGATCAAGAAAATGACGAGCGAAGCAGCGGCCGAGTTTAAGAAGCCGTAATTGCGAACCGCGGACTTCTTTTCTTCAACGCAGAAGCAGTGCTTCAACGAAAGCGCTCACTTTCATTGGCGGCTCAACGTTGAGCCGTCGACGGAAGTGAGCGTTTTTCTTGGCGTTGCCTCGTCGTCTACTCACGAGAAGAACGCAGGGAGATCCGACGGTTATGAAGCATTCTGGATCTTGCGCCGCCGGCGCAGGCCCAGCATCGCGCTGATGCCCACGGCCGCGAGTGCCACCGGTTCCGGGACGGCCGTGGTGTAGTTCAGCATCAGCGTGTTGCCGGATTGGGTAACGCCGAAGCTGCCGTCGAAGGTGTTGCGGAAGCCAGCGGTGTCGACGAAGAATCGGTCCGCCTCAAACCCGCTGATGCTGCCGGCCGTCGCCAGGGTGAAGGCATAGTTCTGGTTCGGGTCAAAGTCCGTCAGAGCTGCGCTCTGGTTGGCGCTATTGAGCGACATCAGGTGGATGACGAACTGGCTGTTGGCGGTGCTGCCGGCGGTGATGTTGAGGGCGCCGGTGACGCTGAGCAAATCCGCCCCGGCGCCGGGCGTGGCGGCGGCGCTACTGATCTCGAACTGATACGCGCCGCCGGTATCAAAGGTGGCCGACGCGACGGTCGCCGTGCCGGGCGAATTCCCGGGGCTGAAGACGCCGCCGTCGCTGACATTCACGGCATCAAACGTGCCGCTGCCTTTGACGGTCGATCCATAGTTCACGTCCAGCGTGCCGTGAACCGCGCCGTTGTTGGTCAGCAATGCGCCGTTCAATTCGATCGTGCCGGCCGTCGTCGTCAGCGAACCGCCGTTGGCGATCGTCACCCGGCTGCCGCCCCCGATCAGGAGGGTCGTGCCGGTGTTGGTGAGTGAGCCGGCGCTGCTGATGTTGATGTTGCCGGTGTTGTACCAGGTGTTGGTGGTGACGGCGGCGTTGGCGTTGAGCGTGCCGAGCGTGTTTGACCCGATGGCCCAGGTGATCGGCGCGTTGGCGGTAATGGTGGCGGTGCTGGTGACGTTGTTCAGCCCCGTCGCGCCGTCGGCCAGCAGGTTGGTGCCGGTGGTGAAGACCGCATTGTTGAATGTGGCCCCACCGGCCAGCACGTGGTGCGTGCCGACACCGGTCAGGTTGGCGTTCACGGTCGTGTTGTCGTACGCGATGATGCTGGCGGCGTTGGCGGTGAGGAACTTCGACGCCGGCAGGGTGATCGTGCTGTTCGTCAGCTGTACCGTGCCGCCGGTGCTGGCGGTGACAGGGGATGCGGTGGTGAAGTTGGTGATTTTCAGCGTCCCGCCGGTGGCGATGGTCGGGCCGTTGTAAGTGGGGCTGCTGACGGTGAGCGTGCCGGCGCCCGACTTGGTCAGCCCGCCGTCCGCGGTCGCGGCCGACACCAGCGTGCCGCCGAGCGTGACGGTGTG
>JBQCCH010000594.1:0-3683 GCA_051962375.1 Tepidisphaeraceae bacterium | reverse complement strand
CAGACGGCCGGGCCCGCCAGGCCGCTCGTCTATTCCCACAAACATGCCGTCGGCCACACGCAGGGGGCGGCCGGCTTGGTGGCTGCGGTCCTGAATGTCGAGATGCATCGCCGACAGAGCGTGCTCCCCAACGCGAACACCCAACAGCCGATCCCAATCATCGCCGCCCAAATCCCTGCAACGCCGCAGCCGCACGCGATCCACCACAGCGTCATCCACGCCGCCGGCTTCGGCGGCGCCATCGCCGCCATCAGCATGAAGTCCGCTTCATAACCCCCTCATTCGCCGCCCCAGTTACAACTTAACATAACACTGATTATCGGACGTTGAAGGGGGGCTCAGATCTTAAGCCGCTGTGGCGGCGGCGTTTGGATCGCTGCACGTATGTCCGAAATCTCCGATGGCTCGGCACACGGACCTCGCACCGCTGCGTCCATCTCGCCTAGAGCATGCTGACCGGATCGACATCAATGGCCACCCGATCGTTGGAGATCAGTCCGCGTTCTTTCCGCAAAACGGCCAGGATTCGCTGCATGACGCTCGCTTGGCGGCAGTTCAGGACGATCTGGGCGCGGTGGAAGCCGGCGATGCGTTCGATCGGGCAAGGCATCGGCCCACGGATGTCAACGGCGGCGGCGTTCTCGGCAATCGCGGACTCCAGCAGCGTCGCCAGTTCCTGCGAACGCTGGTGCAAAGCTTCGATCGACTGGTCGCGAACGACGATCCGGACCATCCGCGAAATGGGCGGCAGATTGGCCATTCGACGGTGTTCGATTTCGTGGGTGGCAAAACCTTCGAAATCCTGGCGAACCGCCGATTGAAGGGCGATATCTTCCGGCAAAAACGTCTGCAGCACCACGCGGCCGGGCTTGTCGCCGCGCCCGGCGCGCCCCGCCACCTGAGTCACCAACTGAAACGTACGCTCGGCCGCCCGAAAATCCGGCAGCGATAATGCCGTATCGCCGCTGATCACGCCCACGAGCGTCACGTTCGGATAATCCAGCCCCTTGGCGATCATCTGTGTGCCCAGCATCACCTGGATGTCGCCGCGACCGAATCGGCCGAGCAGGGCTTCGTAATCGGTTTTCGAACGCATCGTGTCACTGTCAACCCGGGCGTAATTCAGGTCCGGGAATTTGCGTGCGAGTTCTTCTTCGACACGCTGCGTTCCCAGGCCAAAAAGCGAAAGTTTTTTGCCGCACGTCGGACACGTCGCCGGCAACGGGTTGACGGCCAGGCAGTAATGACAATGCAGCTGACCCGTATGCAGGCCGGCCTCGGTCGATCCGCTGTGCGGATTCAGCGGGGCGGCCCGGTGATAGGTCAGCGTCGTGTCGCAATACTTGCACTGCATCGCTTCATTGCAATGAGAGCAAAAAATACAATTGGCATAGCCGCGGCGGTTCAAGAGAAGAATCGCCTGCTCGCCCGCAGCCAGCGTTTGTTTCAGAAGGGCTTCCAGACGTGCGGAAATCAGATGAATGCCCTTGCGGAGCTTGTTTGCCTCGCGAAGGTCAATCACTTCCACCTTGGGCAGCGCAAGTCCGCGAACCCGGCTGCCGAGCCTCAACAGATATTGCGGCACTTTCGCCTTGATCGGCTCCGTTGCCGCTTGCGCGCGCTGGATGTTGTGCCAGGTCTCCAGGCTCGGCGTCGCGCTGCCGAGGGCGACCGGCACATTTTCAATCTGCCCGCGCTTGATCGCAACGTCGCGTGCATGGTAACGCGGCAAGGAGTCCTGCTTGTAGCTGGCTTCATGTTCCTCATCGACCACGATCAGGCCCAGATCCTTGGTCGGTGCAAAAATCGCACTGCGTGCTCCGACAATCACCTGGGCATGGCCGCTGCTGATGCGTTGCCAGGACTGGTGACGTTCCGTATTCGTCAAGGCCGAATGCAGCACGGCCACCCGCGGGAATCGCTCCACAAACCGCCGAACCGTCTGCGGCGTGAGGGCGATCTCGGGCACCAGAATGATCGCCTGCCGCCCCGCCGCCACAACCGCCTGCATGGCGCGAAGATAAACTTCCGTTTTTCCGCTGCCGGTCACGCCAAATAATAAGTTGACGCTGAAACCCGACGCTGTCTCCCGGATCAGATGGTCGACGGCGCTCGCCTGGTCCGCGTTCAGTTCAACCGCCAGGTGCTCCGGCAGGATCGCCTCCGTGAGTTGATCCAGCGTTCCGAGATCCGCCTCTTCCGTAATCGTGATGAGACCGGCGGTCGCCAGTTTTTTGACCGTCGGAACGCTCGTGCCCGATTCAAACGCCAGCCGATTCAGCTCGATCGACTGCTCGGGCTCCAACTGCAGCAATCGCGACAGGATCGTTCGCCGCTTCTTATTTTTGGATGCTTCCAACGTCGCCTGCAGCGCCTCGGCCGGCATGGCCGCGCGCACCTGCTTGCTGTACCCCAGGCCGATCCGTTTTTTGACGGCCGCCGGCACGATCGTTTCGAGCACCATCCCCAACGGGCTGACGTAATAGCGGCTGATCCAGCGCGCCAGCTCCATCATTTTCGGGCTCACCAGCACGCGATCGTCATCGATCGCCAGCAGCGACTTCACCTTCGGATAAATGCTTGTGTCCGCAATTCGGACCACGTAGCCGAATCGCGGTTTGTTTCCCCGACCCAGCGGGACGCGCACGCGATGCCCGACTTTCAAAAGTTCCACGAGCTTGGGCGGGATGGCATAATCCAGCACCCGATCGATGGACTGCTCCAGGGCCACGCCGGCGAAAGGGCCGGTCGGCCGGGCGTCGACGAGTTCGGGCTCCGCGTCGTTCGGAAACAGCATGTCGGCCGATTGCATTTGAGGCATTTAAGACGATGGTATTGTAGGAACATTGGCCCCAGGCCGACAGGATATATGAACGCATTCACCGAATCATTTTCTGAACTCTTCTCCGAATCGGCCGAGACCCATGAGAGCGTCTTGGGCAACGGGCAAAAGGTGTTGTTGTGGGGCCTGGGGCTGGTTGCGTTCGTCGTGCTGCGCTGGGTCTTTGCCGCGATGAATATCCCCGCCCTGCCGCATGAATCGTCATTGTTGACGGTCGATCAGCCGTTTTACACGATTATTCTGGCCGGCCTGGGGCTGGTGGTCGTCGCAGCCGTAACGCGCCCGCTGGTGGCGCGCGTCCGGAGCGATGCGCCGTTATTTGCCGCAACGCTTGGACTGCTCGCCATCCCGACGCGCGGCGGCGACATTCGCAACGCATTGCTCGACGCCTCGTCGGCCGGCGTTTTTCTGCAAATGGGGTTTGAGCTGCTGCTTCTCTGGTGTTTCGTCACGATTGCCAGCTACGTCTCCCGCCCGCGCCTGGCCGGCGTGGCGGCCGCCGAGCGGGACACGGTCGCCGATCGGTTGACGGCGATCGGTGCTCAGGGGTTGGCGACGCTGGTCCTGCTGACGCTGATCGGCCAAAGCCCGCTGAAAGGCCAAGCGATTGTCGGCGTCGGTGTCGCGGGGCTGTTGGCCACGCTCATCGTCCACCAGACCTATCGCGTCGCGGGCAGCATCTGCTACGTCACCGGGACGATGCTCGCCGGCCTGGTGGCGTACCTCTGGTGCTTTTTTCACCCTGCCGGCCTCGCCCTGGGCGACACCAGCGGCCTGTTCGCCGGCGCGGCACGTTCGCTTCCGTTGCACTATGCCACCGCCGGCGTCGCTGGGACGCTCT